>PHBE01000006.1 GCA_002841885.1 Deltaproteobacteria bacterium HGW-Deltaproteobacteria-18 | reverse complement strand
CAAATACAAGGTGCACACCATCGTCTTTTTCATCTTCCTGGTGGCCAACATCGGCGGCAGTCTCACGCCTTTGGGCGATCCGCCGCTGTTCCTGGGCTTTTTGAAGGGCGTGTCCTTCTTCTGGACCACCCAGCATCTTTTCGTTCCTTTTGTGGTCATGTCGATCATTTTGCTTGGCCTGTATTTCGTCATCGACACGGTGCTTTTCAACAAGGAAGGCCGCCCCGAGTCTCCCGACGCGGGGCAGGACGGCAAGCTGCGCCTGGAAGGCACCTTCAATCTGCTGCTGCTGGCCGGTGTGGTGGGCGGCGTACTCATGAGCGGCATGTGGAAGCCCGAGGGCGGGGTGACCGTTTATCATGTTCACATGGAACTGCAGAATATCGCCCGCGACATCCTGCTGCTGGTCCTGGCCTTTGTCAGCCTCAAGACCACGGCCGCCGAAATCCGCCGCCGCAACGAGTTCAACTGGGAGCCCATTGTCGAGGTGGCCAAGCTCTTTGCGGGCATCTTCATCACCATGATTCCGGCTATCGCCATCCTGCGCGCCGGCATGGACGGCGCCCTGTCGAGCCTCATTTCCCTGGTTTCCGTCGACGGAGTGGCCAACAACGCCATGTATTTCTGGCTGACCGGCGCCCTGTCGAGCTTCCTGGACAACGCTCCGACCTATCTGGTCTTTTTCAATACCGCCGGTGGCGATGCGCAATTCCTGATGGAACACGTGCACACCCTCATGGCAATTTCGGCGGGCGCGGTGTTCATGGGTGCCAACACCTATATCGGCAACGCCCCCAACTTCATGGTCCGGTCCATCGCCGAATCAAGCGGAATCAAGATGCCCAGCTTCTTTGGCTACATGGCTTGGTCCGTGGGCATACTGGTCCCCTGTTTCGTGCTCATGACCTTTCTTTTCTTCCGTTAATCGCAAGCTAAGAGGCGGCCCTGCCGCCGCGGAGGTACTGCTATGATAAAGGTTGAACGTGTATTGATCCCGGTGGATGGCTCGGATTCATCCAGAAACGCGGCCAAGTATGGAACGCAGCTGGTCAATTCCAGACATCCCAAGGTATATCTTCTCAATGTCTGGGAGCCCGTCAACATGACCATCGGCGGCGAAATGGCCGAGAAGTTGCGCGCCAACGCCGAGGCCAGGTCCATGGCAATCCTGGAAGAGTTCAAGAAGATGCTTGAGCCTTGCGGTATGGAAGTGGAGCTGATTTCGCGCAGCGGCCGTCCCGACTATGTCATCCTGAACGCGCAGGACGAGCTGGATTGCGATCTGATCGTCATCGGTTCGCGCGGGCTGTCGGTGCTCGAGAATGTGATCATGGGCAGCGTGGTCACGCGTGTGCTTGAAGGGGCGTCGTGTCCGGTGCTGGTCACGCGCAACCTGCGCGGGAAGTATCTCAAGGATGCCTGCGGCATCTGATTCCAGCATGCATGAAAAATGAAGAGGCCGGCTCCCTTTGCGGGGAATCGGCCTTTTTTATCTGGTGGTCAGTCCGTATTTCTTGAGGCGGTATTGCAGCGTGCGGCGGCTGATGCCCAAGGCCTGGGCGGTGCGTTCGCGGTGTCCGGCGTATTTGCGGAGGGTCTCTTCCAGGGCATGCCGTTCGGCTGTCTCAAGCGGACTTTCCCCGGACTGAACGACTTGCGTGGGGCGGGACGGCGGGGCGGGAGCCAGCAGATGATCCGGGAGGTCCCGCAGATCCAGAATGTCCGTGCGGCAGAGGATGAGTGCGCGCTCCAGGACGTTTTCAAGCTCGCGCACGTTGCCTCGCCATTCGTGCCGTCCCAGCGCGTCCAGAAATTCACGGCTGACGGTGCGAACCGGGCGGTTGTTTTTGCGGCCGAGCTTCTCCAGCAGATAGTCCACGAGCAGCGGGATGTCTTCGATGCGTTCACGCAGGGGCGGAATGCGTATTTCGAGCACGTTGAGGCGATAATAAAGGTCTTCGCGGAATTTGCCCTCGGCGATCATGGCCGGGAGGTCGCGGTTTGTGGCCGCGATGAAACGTACGTCGATGCTGACCGGAGTCACGCCGCCGAGGGGTTCGACGATGCGTTCCTGCAAGGCGCGCAGGATCTTGGCCTGCAGGGTCGGCGGCAGCTCCCCGATTTCATCGAGAAAGAGGGTCCCGCCACCGGCCAGCTGGAAGCGGCCGGGCTTGTCCTGGGCCGCGCCGGTGAAGGCGCCGCGCACATAGCCGAAGAGTTCGCTCTCGAGCAGGTTTTCGGGCAGGGCCGCGCAGTTGACCTTGACCAGCGGACCCTTGGCCCGCGCACTCTGCTCGTGCAGCAATTGGGCAACAAGTTCCTTGCCCGTGCCCGATTCTCCGAGAATGAGCACGTTGGCTTCGCTTGGCCCCACCTGTTCGATGAGGTCAACGACCTTGCGGATCTCCTCGCTGTTGCCGATGATTCTGGTTTCCTGCAGCCGCCCGATCTGTTTTTTGAGGTCGCGGTTTTCGCGGGTCAGGCGTACATGTTCCGCCGCTTTTTTGACCACGGCCAGCAATTCGTCGTTGTCTGTCGGCTTGGTCAGATAATCCCATGCGCCAATTTTCATGGACTCCACGGCGCTGCTCACGTTGCCGAACGCGGTCAGCATGATCACCGGGGTCGTCATCCCTTCCTCGTGCATTTTCTGCAGCACATCGAGGCCGCTCATGCCCGGCATGCGCATGTCCAGCAAAACCACGTCCACGGGCTTGGCGCGCAATGTGGCCAAGCCGGACGAGCCGTTGTCCGCCTCCAGCACCTTGAAGCCTGCGTCGCCGAGGACGACGCGGACCATGAGCCTGTGCGCCGGTTCGTCATCGATGACGAGGACAGTGGACTGTGTGGTCATGTGCTGCTCCCGGTTTGGTTGGCGGGGAAGAAGAGGGAGACGATGGTGCCTCCGGCCGTCGGTGTTTCAATCTGGATGCTGCCGCCATGCTCCTGCATGATGGTATGGACAATGGCCAGCCCAAGG
This sequence comes from Deltaproteobacteria bacterium HGW-Deltaproteobacteria-18, assembly GCA_002841885.1. Lineage (NCBI taxonomy): Bacteria > Deltaproteobacteria > Deltaproteobacteria bacterium HGW-Deltaproteobacteria-18. The sequence continues at coordinate 161,915 of PHBE01000006.1, read as the reverse complement.
CCCGTACCCTTGTCCCGGGTGGTGAAGAACGGCTCCAGGGCGTGTTCGCGCTCTTCCGGGCTCATGCCTGCGCCGTTGTCCCGGACGCGGACCCAGGTCCCGTTGTCGCCGGCCTCGGCCCAGAGTTCGATCAGGCCGCCATTCTCGGGCAGGGCCTCCACGCTGTTCATGATCAGGTTGATCACGGCCTGCTTCAGGGCGTCCCGGTCGGCCTGCACGGTCTTGGCGTCTGTCCATTGCTCCAGACGGCCGTTCCTGGCGCCTGCGTCCATCGACAGAAGAGTATGCACTTCCCCGAAAATCTCTGCAAGAGGCACCTCGGCGAAGCTCAGCTGCCTGGGCCGGGCCAGGAAGAGCAGATCGGTGATGACGCGGTTCAGGCGGTCCGCTTCCTGGACCATGGTCCGAGCATACAGTTCTTCGGGGTCGCGGCCGGCCAGCTTCTTGGCGAAGAACTGGGCAAATCCGCGCAGGGCCGAGAGCGGGTTGCGTATTTCGTGGGCCACGCCCGCCGCCATGCGGCCGATGGCGGCCAGCTTTTCATTGCGGTGCAGCTCCCGCTCAAGACCGGCCAGTTCGGTGCGGTCGCGAATCAGCACAAGGCTCTGCTCCGATCCATCCTTCAGGGGCAGTTGCAGAATTTCCAGATGCCGGTCGGCAGCCTTGATGGTTTTCCATTCCTGGCCCGGCTGCTTGTCCGGTGCCAGGCCAAGATTCGAGAAAAGATTGGAGAGCGGCTGATCGACGGGGCTCATGCCGCCCATGAGACTTATGGCCGCCGGATTGGCCGCCACGACCTTGCCCTCCGCGGAGAGTGTCAGCAGGCCGTCGGGCATGTTGTCCAGCAGGCGGGCGTTGAAGGATTCCAGGCGTTGCAGGCGCCGGTGTTGTTCGTTGCGTTGCAGGAAGCCCAGGAGCAGAATCCAGAAGACGATGGTCACTGCCAGGATATATCCGGTTTGCAGGATGGCCGTGCGCTTGTACTTGCCGAAAGCCGCCAGATGGTGGGTCATGTCGACGCCGATGAGCAGGAGCGGCGGCTGCTTGTCCGGCGGACACTGGCCGTCGGGACAGGAGGGAGCCGTGGTCAGGTGCGAGATGCGGCCCAGGACCATGATGGGCTGGCCTTCGAAGTTCATTTCGCCGCTCCACTCCCCGGCGATGCCGATGCTCGCCCAGGCGATGGTCGGCAGTTGGCCCTGGATCGCCTTTGGATCATTGTGCGAGGAGAGCAGGATGTGCCCGAGTGGGTTGTAAAGGCCGATGAAGCGGGCATCGGTGCGCTTGATGTAGTCCTGGAGCAATTCCTTGGCCAGGGTGCGATGAAGATGCAGGAGGGTGTTGGTGTGTTCGGGGGTCGCGGGCAGCTGCAATTCCCGGCGGAGATTGATTTCTATGCCGGCGGCAATGGCCCGGGCCGTGACCAGGGCATGTTCGTGAAAGGATTCCTGCTGCTGGCGCAGGTTCCGCCACGTGGAAAAGCTCAGCGCCAGGCCCAGGACGAACACGGCCATGGTGGCCATCATGATGGTGCGATCGCTGCGTGAGGGGAGGACGAGTTCCATGGCCTGCCTTTCTCAAGGAAAAGGCAAAGGCCGCAGGGGGTACGGCCTTTGCCCTTTTCAAGGGAGGGAAGAGAGAGGATTTACATGGTTTGTGCGGCTGGGCATCCGGGGGAAGAGCCGGCGTCTGGACTTGCGCCGCTGGAGTGTGCTCCGCACCCGGAATTGCCGCCGCAGCCTCTGCCTGATTCGAGCGGACCGGGCTTGCCGGCGATTTCGGTCAGTTCCACGCGGTAGTCCGCGTTGAGCCTCTCTTTTTTCGCCTGCAGTTCGCTCACTTCGGCCACGGCCTTGTCAATGGCGGTTTTGTCGGCAGGGGTTGCCGCGAACAGGGCTTCCATGGCTTTGTGCTTGGCAAGGATTTCCTTGTGGAGGGCAAAGAGTTCCTTGTGATGCACATCTGTAAGCTCCTGAACTTTCTGTTGCTGTTCGGGAGTCAGGCCGGACATGAAGTCCTGGTAGTGTCCCTGTCCCGGACAGCCGCTCTTGTAGGCCTGGGCCCCGGCTGCGAGGGCCAGGACCAGCGTGAGGGCGAGTATGAGGTGTTTCAAGTACATTTTAAGTCTCCCTTTTCAACAACATTCTGGAGGTAGCGGAATGTCTTTGGTTGATTTTCGATTAGCAGTCGCCGTGCCAAAAGATTAGATTCTTTTATTTCAGAATGTTATGATTTCGGTACGTGTTCAGCGAAGACGAATTGCGCACCTCTTTTTGCACAAGACGTGTATGTGTGCAAAATGTTGCATTTTGCTCGGTATTGCCATTGACGGGGAAAGGATTACTTTTGAAGCCTGATCAATTGAAAACAGCCTGTTCCAAGGTTCAAGGAGGTCCATATGTGCAAGGGTTGCGGATGTTTGAGAGGAAAGACCAGCACGACAGTGGTCAAGCATGACCATGATCATACCCACGGGGATCTGACCCACAGTCATCCCCATGACCATGATCACGACCATACCCACGATGAGCATGCCCCAGTGGCTCATGAGGATCACAAGCATTAGGATAGAAGGGATCGTCGGTTCCAGGGCCGCCTGCCACGAGTGGGGGGCCTTTTTTCATCTTTTGGGGAGGGTGCGTGCATAAAACGGGAATGATCGTGCTCGGGCACGGCAGCAGGCGCAAGGAGGTTTCCTTGCAGTTCACGGCCATGGTGGAGCGGGTTGCGAGCCGAATCCGGGGCGTGCCGGTTCTTCCGGCCTTTTTCTCCCTGGGCGAGCCGACCCTGGCCGATCAGGTGCGGGAACTTGTGGCGCAGGGCTGCGACAGGATCGTGGTCATGCAGTATTTTCTCTACAACGGCGTGCATATCGAACAGGACATTCCGGAAATGATAGCCGCCTTGCGGGGTGAATTTTCCGGGGTCGAATTTGTGATCCAGCCCACCCTGCAGGATGATCCCGCCCTGGAGCGCCTCATCGCTGACCGTCTTGCGGCGGATGCGGGCCGCTGATTCTGTCATGAAACCTTCTCGCCTTCGTCTCCGACACGCAACACGCCGGCCCTAGTGTGCTTCAACGGCAAGAGGCTGGGTTCGGGTGTTCCGGATGGACCGGCTTGCCACACACAATGGAGGTCTCCATGTCGCGTGTCTGTCATATCCATCAGGGAATCGAGCTTCAGCTGCGGGAAAAATTCAGGAAGATCGAAAAGGAAAACGAGGTGTTGCGAGAAGCCATGAGCCAGAACAGGGCGCTTGAGCCAGACCTGGCCGATCAGGCCAGTTCCGCTTCCTCCCAGGACTGGAACATGATACGCTACAATCGCAATGTTAAGCTGCTCAAGGACATCACCATCGCCCTCAAGGCCATCGACAACGATTCCTACGGGATCTGCGAAATGTGCGGTGAGCATATTGCCGACCGCAGGCTCCTGGCCATACCGAGCGCGCTCTTCTGCATAGAGTGCCAGGAGATGATCGACAGGCATCCCGGCGAATTCGGGCGTACCGGACTTGGGGACGGGGTTCTGGCAGCAGTCTGATCGGCCGCCTTCTCCCGTCAATGGTCCGGACCGGGACCACAGGTCCCTAAGGATTGAGCCGTCCATGCAGAAGAATTACGTACTTGATACCAATGTGCTCATTGACAACCCCCAATGCATCCGCGCTCTGCGCAACGGCCAGGAGAACCGGGTCATCCTGCCGTACACCGTGCTGCGAGAGCTGGACAAGCTCAAGCGCGAGCCGCGTGTGGCCCATATCGTGGCCCAGGCCATTGCCGCCCTGCAGGACGACCCGGATGTCTTGTTCCTTCCGCCCCGTGTGTTCACGGACGCGGAGAGCAAGAGCGGCGATGACCTGATCCTCGACGAGCTCAAAGACAGCGGCGTGGATGCGCCCATTCTGGTCACCAACGACCGTATCCTTCAGCTCAAGGCCCGCATTCACTCCATCGCCAGCGAAGGCTATCGCGATTCCAATCCGTTCCGTTCCGAATCACAGTCCTACACCGGTTTTGTGCGTGAGGGCGAGCCCTCTTTTCCCAACAGCTTCGCCTGGATTGGCGGCCAGCCATACATGCACGCCACTTCCGGGCCCCGCTTCGTCGACTTTCAGCACAACGTCTGGAACGTGCGGCCGCGCAACGTCTATCAGAACCTGGCGCTGGAGCTTCTGCTCGACGATGCCGTGAATCTGGTCACCATCCAGTCCGAAGCCGGATACGGCAAGACCTTCCTGGCCCTGGCCGCGGCCCTGTACATGGCTCTTGAGAAGAAGGACAATCCGTACCGCAAGATCTATCTCGTCAAGCCCGTCATTGAGATAGGCGCCAAGCTCGGCTATCTGCCCGGCGATCTTGAGGAGAAGATGGCTCCTTACGTGCGCTATATCGGCGATCTGCTCATGAAGCTGCACGACCTGCGTCCGGCCAACCGAATCTTCGCCGACAGCGAGGGCGGCAATTTCAGGTACAATCCCAAGCGGTTCGAAATTCTGCCCATCGCCTTCATCCGGGGCATGAACCTCGAAAATGCGGTGGTCATCGTCGACGAGATGCAGAACCTCTCACGCACGGAGACAAGGGCGCTTTTGACCCGCATGGGCGAAAACGTGAAATGCATCTGCCTTGGGGACACGCGCCAGGTCGACAACCCCTACCTGAACGAGTCCAACAACGGGCTGAACTGGACCGTCAAAATGCTCAAGGGGCTGCCCGCATACGGCCACATCGTCCTCAAGGGCGAACGCTCGCGCGGGCCGATCACGGACATGGTCATAAAGACCGGTCTCTGATTTGAGGGGGAGCTGGAGGTCAGATGTAAAGTTCCGGGGTGCCCAGAAAAGCGGAATCGAAGCAGCGGTCCTGCATGCCCCGATCTGCCCGCACCCGAAGACCTGGAGACCTTTTCGTGACGGTTGCGGCAAAATCCGATGCGGATCTGCGCCGCGCTCAAAATCCTGAAGAACGACTACGTGCAGAGGCTTGGCCGCGTTAAACTGATCGGGCTTTTGATGCGGGCTCGGGTTGAGGCCTCGGCCCGGCCAAGGTAGGCTCATTCAGAATTCGTTTTCAGGGGGCGCGCAGCTGTCTCCGCCCGCTCCGATCTTTTCCTTCCATCCCTTCAGGACTTCCAGATAGGCGGCGAAACGCTGCCGGTCTTCCTCGCCTTCCGCTTCGCGGAGCTGGGTCTCGGCCTTGGCGATCAAAACTTCCAGATACTTCGGATCGGTGAATCCATGCAGGATGTTGCTCATGCGGTGTCTTCCTGGCGCTGCTGCACCCATTTGTTGATGGTTTCCAGATAGAGGAAGGTCTCGGTGTTCTGGATGCCGCCCAGGGCCGAGAGGTCATCGACCAGAAAACGGCGCAAGTCGTTGCGCGACGCAACGTGGATCTCTACCAGCAGGTCGAAGCGGCCCGAGACGTTGGATACGGACTGCACGCCGTCGAGGCTTGCGATGGCGCGCATGATTTGGGCGTTGGCCCGCCCCTCAAGGCTGACTCCCACGGTGGCGGTCAGGCCGTCCTCGAAAAGCATGGGGTTCACCGAGGCCGAGATGCGCAGATAGCCACTTTTCAGCAACCGCTCCGTGCGCAGCCGGACCGTGCCGTCGGACACGCCCAGCCGCTGGGCGATGTTCTTGTAGGATTCGCGGCCATTGTCCTGCAGGGCCGCGATGATCCGGCGGTCCGTGTGGTCCAGGGTAATTTCTCTTTCGTTCACGTTCGTGCTCCCGCGTGAGCGCATACCTAAGTCCCGGCGCAAAGACAAAGCCTGCGCGGGAGGGTTCGGAATAAGGTTGCCAATTAAGTTGTTCGTTAATATATTGCGCTTTCATTCATTGACAAGAAGTTTTATGGCGATAAAATTGCGCAAATCGAAATTTTACGGGGAGGCGGCATGAAGCGGATACTGGAAGATCTGAGGCGGCAGACGGAGGAATTGCGGGAAGGCGGGCTTTTCAAGGCCGAGCGGGTCATCACTTCGCCCCAGGGCGCGAGCATAACCGTGGCGGGTGGCCGTGAGGTGCTCAATTTCTGCGCCAACAACTATCTTGGCCTTGCCGGTGACAAACGACTGGTCGCGGCCGCGCACGCCGCCCTGGACCGCTACGGTTACGGCCTGTCATCCGTGCGCTTCATCTGCGGCACCCAGGACGTGCATACGGAGCTCGAAGGGCGTTTGTCCGAATTTCTGGGCACCGAGGACACCATTCTCTACAGCTCCTGCTTTGACGCCAACGGCGGCCTCTTCGAGACACTGCTCGGAGCCGAGGACGCGGTCATCAGCGACGCCCTCAATCATGCCTCCATCATTGACGGGGTGCGGCTCTGCAAGGCGAAACGCTTTCGGTACGCAAGCGGCGATATGGCTGATCTGGAATCGCAGCTCAAAGAAGCGGCGGATTGCCGTTATCGGCTCATCGTCACCGACGGTGTCTTCTCCATGGACGGGCACATTGCCGATTTGAAGGCCATCTGCGATCTGGCCGACAAGTACGATGCCCTGGTCATGGTCGATGACTCCCACGCCGTCGGCTTCATGGGCGAGAACGGGCGGGGCACGCATGAGCACTGCGGGGTCATGGGCCGGGTGGACATCATCACCGGCACCCTGGGCAAGGCTCTGGGCGGGGCCTCCGGCGGCTACACCTCGGGCCGCAAGGAGATTGTCGAGTGGCTGCGGCAGCGTTCCCGGCCATATCTCTTTTCCAATACCCTGGCCCCCGTCATCGCCGCCACGTCACTGGCCGTGCTGGACCTGATCCGCGACGAGCCTGAATTGCGCGTCAAGCTGCAGGAGAACAGCCGGTTCTTCCGGGAGGCCATGACCGAGGCCGGATTCACCCTGGCTCCCGGCGAGCATCCCATCATCCCCGTCATGCTCGGCGATGCCGTACTGGCCCAGCGAATGGCGGCACGGATGCTCGAAGAGGGCATCTATGTGGTGGGATTCAGCTTTCCGGTGGTGCCCAAGGGCAAGGCCAGAATCCGTACCCAGATGAGCGCGGCGCACACGCGGCCGCAGCTTGAACAGGCAGTGGCGGCGTTTGTGAAGGTTGGGAAGGAGCTGGGAGTCATTTAACGGTGGCGCTGGGCGGAAGGGGCTTTGCGGGTTGGCGGGGGGAGTGTCGGGGTGCCGGGATTGCGGCCCGTCAAAACTCCTTCGTCGGCCTCGTAAGACCAGCCATTGCTCCTGTCGATTCCGGGTTTGCACGTTGGGCGAGGGGCAATGGCTGGCCCAACGATGCCTGACTCAGTCAGACAGTTGACGAGCCGCAATCCCGGCACCCCGACACTCCGTGGGGAACGCAAAATTTTGTATTTCATTTGGTGAACGAAGAGAGGACAACGAAATGGAAAAAATGAAAGCACTGGTAAAGGCCAAACCCGAAGTCGGGATCTGGATGGAAGAGATTCCCGTGCCTGAGGTCGGTCATAACGATATTCTGATAAAAGTCGGCAAGACCGCCATCTGCGGCACCGACATCCACATCTACAATTGGGACGCCTGGGCCGCAAAGACCATTCCCGTGCCCATGGCCGTCGGCCACGAATTTGTGGGGCGCATCGTGGAGGTGGGTTCCGAGGTGCGCGGGCTCAAGGTCGGGGACCGGGTCTCCGCAGAAGGGCATATCACCTGCGGCCACTGCCGCAACTGCAAGGCGGGCAAGCGTCATCTCTGCCGCAACGCCATCGGCGTGGGCGTCAACCGTCCGGGATGCTTCGCGGAATATGTCTGCGTTCCGGCCGTCAACGCCTTCAAGATTCCCGACACCATCTCCGGCGACGTGGCCGCGATGCTCGATCCGTTCGGCAACGCCACGCACACCGCCCTGTCCTTTGACCTGGTCGGCGAGGACGTGCTCATCACCGGGGCCGGGCCCATCGGCATCATGGCCGCAGGCATCGCCCGTTTCTGCGGAGCCCGCCACGTGGTCATCACCGATGTCAACGACTATCGCCTGGACCTGGCCCGCAAGATGGGCGTCAGCCGCGCCGTCAACGTCGGCAGCGAATCCCTGGCCGAAACTATGGCCGACCTGCACATGTCCGAAGGCTTCGACGTGGGCCTTGAGATGTCCGGCAACCCGCACGCCTTCAGGGAAATGCTGGCCCAGATGAACCACGGCGGCCACATCGCTCTGCTTGGCATCATGCCCGACGACACGGCCATCGACTGGGGGCAGGTGGTCTTCAAGGGCCTGAAGCTCAAAGGGATATATGGACGCGAAATGTTCGAGACCTGGTACAAGATGACGGCCATGCTGCAGAGCGGCCTGGACATGACCCCGGTCATCACCCACAACTTCGCGGCCGAGGATTTCCAGAAGGGTTTCGATGTCATGCGCTCGGGGAAATCCGGCAAGGTCATTCTCGACTGGAACGCCTGATTTTCGGGTGGGCCTGACTTGCCAGGCCGAAGGTTCCTCGTAATGACAGGTAGAAGATGGATTGCCACTTCGAAGGCTCCTCGTAATGCCAGTGCGAAGATGGATTTCACGCGGAGCCTGACTTGCCTCGTCGAAGGCTCCTCGCAATGCCGGTGAGAAGATGGATTGCCACGTCGAAAGTCGGGCTAAGCGCGAAGACTCCTCGCAATGACGGGTTGGTAATGCGTCATTGCGAGCCCCTTAGGGCGTGGCAATCCATGCCTTTACGTCTTCTCTGTTCTCGTCTTCCTGGCTTTCCGTCATCCCGTCTTTCCGTCTCGATTTCAAAACAGGGATGTCGGTATCACCTTGCTTCGGAACTCGGCCCCTGACATACTCTTCCAGCACGCACCATCCCCAATCAAGGAGCCCTCATGCGCCACACCATTTCCGCCCTGGTCCAGAACAAGCCTGGGGTCCTGGCCTCCATGGCCCAGGTTTTCCAGCGCCACGACATCAACATCCGCTCCATTTCCTGCGGCGAGACCGAGCGCGAGGACGTGTCGCGCATGATCATCTGCGTGGAGGCTGACGGAGGCAAGAGCAAGGCCGTGACCGACGAGATCGCCTCCCTGGATTTCGTTTTGCGTCTGGAAGACCTGTCGGGCCAGGAGCTCATGGACCGCGAACTGGTCATGATCAAGGTCCGCATCACCAAGGACACGGTCAGCCAGATTCTGCAGATTTTCGAGGTCTTCCGGGCCAATGTCGTCGACATGGGCAACGAGACCATCTCCGCCGAGCTATCCGCTCCCCAGGGCAAGGTGGCCGGGCTCATCCGCACCCTGGCCCCGCACGGCATCCAGTCCCTGAGCCGCACCGGGCTCATCGCCCTGTCCCGGGGAGACGGCTGATGGGCGCCGGGCCTGTGCGTTCCCTGGATCAGATGGTGGAGCTGGTCCGTTCCCGGCGTACGCCCGCTCGCGTGGTCATCGCGGCCTGCGCCGAACCCAATGCGGTGCTGGCCGGGCTTGAGGCCGCGCGGCAAGGTCTGGCCGAGCCGGTCTTTGTGGGGGACGTGGAGCGCATGCGCAGTCTGCCGGAGCTGGCGGGCGAGAATCTTGACGCTTATGATTGCCTGCACGAACCAGATGACAGGGAAGCTCTTGCCAGGAGCCTCGACCTTCTGCACGAGGGCCGTGCCCAGTTCTTGATGAAGGGCGGGGTCAAGACCGATGTGCTGCTCCGCGCCGTGCTCGGTCGCAAGCGCGGAAGCGACGGGCTCTTGAGCCATATCGGCGTGTTCCCGCACCCACGAGAGGAGCGTCTGCTTGTCGTGACTGATGCGGGCGTCAACATCGCGCCTTCGCTCACGCGCAAGATCGACATCATCAACAATGCCGTTGTCGTGGCCAAGAAGCTGGGCATGGATCCGCCCAGGGTGGCCGTGCTCTCGGCCACGGAAAAGGTGTCCTACAACGACATGGTCTCCAGCAAGGATGCGGACATCCTGGCCAAGCTCTGCCGCATGGGCATCTTCGGCGACGCCGTCGTCGGCGGGCCGTTTGCCCTCGATATCGCGGTGTCACGGGAAAAGGCCCTGGCCAAGGGCGTGGACCACCCGGCAGCAGGCCGGGCGGACATACTCTGCGCTCCCAACATCGTCACCGGTAACGTGCTCTACAAGGCCGTGACCAGCCTCATGGAGCTGCCCATGGCCGGGATCGTCGTCGGGGCCAGCTATCCTCTGGTCGTACCCTCGCGCGGGGATTCCGACCGCTCCAAGTTCTACGCCCTGGCCCTGGCAGCCTATCTGGCCGGGGTATGACCTGGGTTCAGGCTCCCAGGCGCCGGCAAGATGATTGCGACAGCCCGGCTGGAGTCGTTCCCATGAAAACAAAGCCCCCTCTGCCCGTCATCAGGCGATTTCGCTCTTGACTGACCGTGACCGCGCTTTATTTTTTCAGTGTCCCGGAATCGTCCCGGGCCGTGAAATCCATTGAAGCTGGTCACGGAAGGAGGTTGGCCATGACACTGATGAAATGGGATCCCTGGCGGGAAATCGAGGACATGTTTGATCGGTACACCAAGGCCGTAGGCTGGCCGCGCGGAGGGCAGGAGGCCCTTGCGCCCAGCGACTGGACCCCGCGGGTGGATATTGCCGAGACCGAAACGGAGTTTTTGATCAAGGCCGATATTCCTGGCGTGGAGAAGGACCATGTAAAGGTGTCGCTGGAGAACGGAGTGTTGACCATTCAGGGTGAGCGCAAGACCGAGAAGGAAGAAAAGGACAAGAAGTTCCACCGTGTGGAACGCTTCACCGGAACCTTCATGCGCCGATTCACCGTCCCGGAGAATGTTGATCCGGAAGGCATCAAGGCGGTGTTCAAGGACGGCATGCTGCACCTGCACCTGCCCAAGAGTGAAAAGGCGAAGCCCAAGGCCATCGACATCCACGTCGATTAAAAGACCTTGGCGGACTGCCCGCTCATGCTCACCCCAAGGACCGGCTTCGCGCCGGTCCTCTCATTTGGAGCACAGTGTCTTTACAGCCTCTTCCAGGTGTTCGCGCAGCGATTTTTCAGCGCGGGCGGCGTGCTCCGAAAGAGTGTCCAGTTCGTGCAGGATGTTGAGGATCTGCGGATCATGAGCGTGCCCGCCTGTGAGCAGGACCGGCCTTTTCGTGTCTTTCGTGCTGAAGAAGTTCCAGGCCAAGGGCGTATTTTCATCACGGAAAGGCCAGTTCAACTTGAGGCGCATCAGCTCTGCCAGCGCTTTTTTCCCTGCCTTCGTGAGACCGTCCGCATCCGGAAAAAATCCCAGACGACTCTCGACGGCGTCCAGCATTGCGGTCAGAAAACGATGCTCCGGAATGATCAGTCCGTATTCGTACCAGTCATCAAGGACCTCACGCGCCAGGCGCTTGATTTCGGCGTCAAGTTCGTCGTAGCTCGGGCAGAAGAAGTATTTGCAGGCCGCACCGCCGTAAAAGCTCAGGCCGCGCCAATCTATGCCCCTGTTTCCCTCGGCGAGCGGATGCAGAAGACAGCCCACGCGTTCGCCTTCATCGCGGATCAGCCCGACAAAGACGCAGTGATGGAAATCCCGGGTGGGCGCTTGATCACCCTCGATGCGCAGGCGCTGCTTTTCGAAGGCAAGGATACTGTCGATGTTGCGCGGCACCGTGGCGAAGGAGTCCGTACGCGCGGACAGGATGGCGTGCAGACACTCCCGCGACAGGTCCGCCATGTTGTAGAGTCCGCAGCAGCTGCCGCAGGACACGCAGGTTCCGGTCTGGCAGAGATAGACCCGGCCCCGGACCTGTTCATCTTCGGGAAGATTTGACATTTTTGACCTCCATGGCCCCAGAGGGGCTATCCCAAAGGACTGAGCGTGGCAACGCCACTGGCTTGACCTTCATGGCTTGAAGCATTTTGTGACTGTTGTATTCAAGGCAAAAAAAAGGGAAGAACCGAAGTCCTTCCCTGCGATTTCAAAGCGGCGGGAACTTACCATTTGCGCTCGTATTTGTTGCGCAGCAGGATGGCCAGGGCGTTCATGGACAAGAGGATGGCCAACAGGACGATGATGCCGGCGGAGGTGCGCTCGGTGAAGGCGCGTATCGATTCCGAGGACCACACGTAGATCTGGGCCGGAAGCACGGTGGCGGCGCTGGTCAGGCCGCGCGGCATGTCCTGGATGTAGGCGACCATGCCGATGATCAGCAGCGGCGCGGTCTCGCCGATGGCCCGGGCCAGACCGATGATGGTCCCGGTCAGGATGCCCGGCAGGGACAGCGGCAGGATGTGGTCCCAGACCACCTGCCAGTGGGTCGCGCCAAGGGCCAGGGCTCCCTCGCGGATGGAATCCGGGATGGCCCGGATGGCCGCGCGGGTGGAGATGATGATGACCGGCAGGGTCATGAGCGCCAGCGTCAGGCCGCCCACCAGCGCCGATGAGCGGGGCAGCCCCATGAAATTGATGAAGATCGCAAGTCCCAGCAGGCCGAAGAGGATTGACGGGATGGCCGCCAGATTGTTGATGTTGACCTCGACGATATGCATCAGCCGGTTGTCCGGGGCGAACTCCTCAAGATAAATCGCGGCCATGACGCCGGCCGGGAAGCTGAAGATGAAGGTGATGCCGAGCAGATAGATGGTGCCCACGGCCGCGGACAGGATACCCGCCATTTCCGCCAGCTTGGAGTCGCCGTTGGTGAAGAAGCCGACGTTGAAGACCTTCTTGATCGATCCTTCGGCCACCAGTTCGTCCACCAGGGCGATTTCCTTCGGCTTCAGACGGTTCGGCTTGCCCTTGACGTACTGGTCCACCTCGGCGTTGGCCAGCACCCAGACTTCGGAGGTCGTGCCCAGCAGTTGCGGGTTTTCACGCAGCTGCATGGGCAGAATGCGGGTTACGCCGCGACTGACCAGGGGGATGAGTCTCTTGTCCAGGGCGGATCTAGGGTCGTCGAAGATCGACTCTGAAAAGGCGACATTGGCCCGGATCTCCGTCTGCATGAAGGCAGTGTATCCCTGACGGATGATGTCCGCGAAGAAGACGACCAGAAAGATTCCGGCAACGGAAATGGCCATGAAGGAGAGGGCCTTGAACTGGCTCTCCGAGTTTTTGCGTTTGCGCAGGCTGCGCGGATCGATGGGCATGCTCATGGCGGCTCCTATTCGTATCTTTGGCGGAACTTTCTAATGACTGTCAGGGAGACGATGTTCAGGCACAGGGTCAGGACCAAAAGGACCAGGCCGAGGCCGAACGCAGCCAAAGTTTCGGGGCTGTCAAAGGACTGATCGCCGGTCAGGGCATCGACGATGCGCACGTTGACCGTGGTCATGCCTTCCAGCGGATTCCAGGACAGGTTCGGCTGCAGGCCGGCGGCCATGACCACGATCATGGTTTCGCCCACGGCGCGGGACACGGCCAGCAGGCAGGCCGAGACGATGCCCGGCAGCGCGGCCGGCAGGACCACCCGTTTGATGGTCTCGGCCGGGTAGGCCCCGAGCGCCAGGGAGCCTTCGCGCAAACTCTGCGGAACGGAGCTGATCACGTCGTCGGACAGGGACGACACAAGGGGGATGATCATGATGCCCATGACCAGCCCGGGGCTGAGCGCGTTGGTGTAGTCGGCGCTTATGCCCACCTTGTCGGCCAGATTAACGATCAGGGGGCTGACAGTTATGGCCGCGAAAAAGCCGTAAACCACGGTGGGGATGCCGGCCAGAATCTCAAGAGCGGGCTTGGCCACCCGCCTGACCGCGAGCGACGCGTACTCGGACATGCAGATCGCCGACATCAGGCCAACAGGGATGGCCACGCACATGGCGATGGCCGTGATCATGAACGTGCCTGCGAAAAGCGGCACCGATCCGAAAAGGGGCTGGATGTTGCCGGCTTCGTCAATGCTCGCCGCGTCGGGGTTCCAGGTCGTTCCGGTCAGGAAGTCCCAGAAGTTGACGATGCGGAAAAAATGAACCGCCTCGAAGACGATGGACATGACGATGCCGATGGTCGTCAGGATGGAAATGAGCGACGCCACCAGCAGAATGCGGGTGATGGTCTTTTCCAGCGCCGTTCGTACCCGCAGACTCGGCCGGATGGCCTTGAGCGCAATCCAGACGCTTACTGCGCCGAGGACCAGGATCGCGGCCGCGAGCATGGTCCAGGGCACTTCGACCAGATCGAAGAGATCGAGAATGGACCCGATCACGCTGATCAGCACGGCAGGCATGAGCATCTTGCTGACTGCATACCATCCGAACAGATTTTCCGATGCCTTGTATCTGGCATTGGGGTCCTGCTGCGCGCGGATTTTTCTGCGGCCAAGGAGATAGCCGAACAGCGCCAGGGGCAGAAGGCCGGCAAAAAGATATTGGGCCAGGTAGGTTGTGGTCACGAGGTTCCTCGCATGTTGTCGGGCGCGGCCAAGGGCCGAACCGTGTGCTTACGGCTCGGCCCTTGGCAGTTTTCTTTCTTGACTATTTCTTCAGGTCGTCGAGGGTCAACTTTTTCTTGTTCAGCACGTTCTCGCGAATCTGGGCGCGCTCAGCCTCGGGCAGCGGAATGAGCCCGATGGATTTGAGCAGGCCGTCCTTGCCGATCATCTTCTCGTTCATGAACAGTTCCACGTATTCCTTCAGGCCGGGGATGGCGTCGTAGTGGGCGTTCTTGACGTAGAAGTACAGGGAGCGGGAGATGGGGTACTGGCCGGAAGCGACGGACTCGGGATTCGGGGTTACGCCGTTGATGGCGGCGCCCTGAATGGAGTCGGCGTTTTCTTCCAGGAAGCTGTAGCCGAAGATGCCGAATGCGTCCTTGTCCTTGGCCAGTTTCTGCACGATCAGGTTGTCGTTCTCACCGGCGGGGACGTAGGCGTTGTCCTGGCGGATCGCGTGATAGCCCTTCTCGTAGCCTTCCTTCTTGCCGAAGACCTTTTCGACAACCATTTCCTCGAAGGCGTCACGGGTGCCGGAAGAGGTGGGCGGGCCGTAGAAGACGATCTTGCGGGCTGGAAACTCGGGGTTGATTTCGTTCCACATCTTGTAGGGGTTCGGGACAAGCTTGCCGTCGACCATGATGTCGGCGGCAACGGCGGTGGCCAGCTCTTCAATGGAGATGCTCATGGGAGCGTTGTCCTTGTTCTGGGCGACGGCGATGCCGTCAAAGCCGATCTTGGCTTCGGTGATGTCGGTCACGCCATTCTTGGCGGCATTCTCGAACTCGCTGTCCTTCATGCGGCGCGAGGAGTTGGCGATGTCGGGGGTGTTCGCGCCCATGCCGGCGCCGAAAAGCTTGTGACCTCCGCCGGAACCGGTGGACTCGACGACAGGTGCGGGGAACTTGGTGGTCGCGCCCAGTTCTTCAGCCACGTAACTGGAGAAGGGGAATACCGTGGACGATCCGGAAATTTTGACCTGATCGCGGGCGTGGGCCATGCCGGTGCAGGTCAGCAGCAGGGCCAGGGCGAAAACAGCTTTGTTCAGAAAACGGTTCATGAGGATGCCTCCTTGGCGAAGTTTCAAATTTGGGTTTGCGTTGTGCGCTGGAGGTCTATTTAGAAGGGGTTTGTTACAGGATGTTGAGGCGAATGTGACGGGCGTGTGACAGTGGGCCCGAAAAAGGCCGAGCGAAGGCAGGGAATGTGTTCGCATGAAAGCGCAGGCATTGAATCTCTTCGCGACAGGCCCTTGGTTTGAAATCAGCGGCTCAGAAAAGGCGAAACCCCGCTCTGAAGGCGGGGTTTCGCGAGGATGACAAAGTCCGGCGGAGGAATGGGACGGTTCAGCTTGCCGCTGCGATCTGCGCCTTGCGACCGTTCCACATGCTGCCGAGAATGATGACCGAACCAACCAGCAGGGCCAGACACATCGAAGAGAAGCTGACGGTCTTGAGCAGTGTGAGCGTGGAGTCGGACAGTTCCATCACGTTGAGTTTGACCAGGTAGGTCGGCAGGGCCAGGCCGCGGCTGACGGCCACGATGAGCATGATGGTGGCCATGACCATCTTGATCATGTGCGGGCGGACATAGGTGGTTCCGATGGCACCGAGCTGGACGCCCAGCAGGGAGCCGCCGAGGATGATGAGCACGAGGCGGATGTCGACCATGCCGTGCATGGCCCAGTTGATGGAGCCGCCCAGGCCCATGGCGAAGGCGATGACCAGTTCCGTGGCGGAGGCCATGAGGCCGGGCACGCCGATGACGTAGATCATGCCGGGCACGCCGACGAATCCGCCGACGGCGATGGTCGCGGCGAGCATGCCGGTGGCGAAACCCACGGGGAGGGTGAACCACAGCGAGATGCGCAGGCCCGAGCGGGGGAAGTTGATCATGGGCCACAGTTCGATCTTCTGCAGACGTGTGGCCAGGGCCGTCGTTTCTTCCACGCCGCCGCAGCGTGCACATTTAATGGCGTCTTTCATGACGTAGCCGCCGACGAAAACGAGAACAAAGACAAACGAAAGGCTGACATAAAGGTCGGAACCAGCCTGTCCCCACATTTCAAGTATGATGCGCTGGATGTGGATGCCGATCTGCACGCCGATGCCGGCCGAGGCGGCCATGATCAGGCCCATTTTCACGTCGACCTGCCCGTAACGGAAACGCTTGATCGCTCCGACCAGCGCTTTGGGGAATTTGTGGCACATGTTGCTGGCTACTGCCACAGTGCCGGGCACGCCCAGGCTCATCATGCCGGGAGTGAGCACGAAGGCTCCGCCGGAGCCGATGAAGCCGCTGACCAGGCCGCCGATGAATCCGACCAGGAACAGGAAAATGATTGCCATCGTACTGAGATCGATGAATTTAGTTGGATCAAGATTCAAGATATCCATTGTGGTGTCTCCTGCAATGCGTTGGTTCAGGCGTTGAGAACGGGGCGGTGGGCCGGGCGTTTGGTGGCTTCGACGGTCTTGCTTGCATCTTTTCGTATTGCGGCAATGCCGAGAACGGACCACAGGTTGCTCGCGAACTCGCCGTGCAGGTATGATACGGCGAAGACCGTGGCGATGGGGCCCGCAGCCCAGAAAGATCCCTGAGCGAAGTGCGCTGCAATGTTGTCCCCGTAGGCAAAGAAGCCCGTGTAAAACGCGGCGGTCAGGGTTCCGAAGAGAATGGTCCGTCCGATGGGTTTACTGTTCGATTGAGTAGTGGCCATTGAGTTCTCCATGTGGTGTTTTCGCTTTTCGCGGTTTGTTTAATTCGAAATTTTTATGCCGTGCATCCGGCTCGTTCACGTCATTTGACCGTGAACAGGGCGAGCCCGGTCTGGCCGACGACCTGTTCGCCTTCTTCGGGCTCGCTCAAGATGAATTCGATCCTTCCGCATGCGCGCACGAGTTCGCCGACAGCCTCTTCGATGCCGCCGAATCTGACTTCGTGGGCGACGTGCAGGCTCATTCGCGCGGCACTTTCATGCCACGCGGAAGCCGCCTGGGCGGAGAGTTGCGTGAAGGATTCCCGCCACGTGGGATCACCCGTCTTCATGCCGATGCTCAGGAGCAAGAGGTCGCTGCCCATTCTTTCGGCCACGCTCAGGGCGTATTCACGCAGGCGAGGTGAAAAGGAGCAGCCATGCCCGATGACCAGGATGCGTCTTCGGCCCGTGGCCGTCGGAGCGACCAGGTCGGCGGCGAGCATCTGCTCACCGGCCTCGGCCAGGGCGACCGCTTCGCTGTAATCCGCCAGCCTGTCCTGGACAGATTTGGCGCGGCGCAGTGACGGGGTGGGCGTGTGCATCGAATTTCGTAACCAATTGCGCGGCATGTTCTGCTCCTGCTCGTGTTGTTGGTTGGTCTAGCGTGCCTGCAGAGTTGGGCGAGGGCGCTTTTCCACCTGTTTGGCCGCTTTGGCCTGGGTTTTGGACTGCTGATGCTCTGACTTGAGCAGCAGCGTGGCTTCTTCGCTTAGATTTCGTTCCGCAAAGGCAGTGGCCGCATAATTCGTTTCGATCGTTTCACGGATGGTGCTCATTTTGCTAACCTCGCGTTAAATGTGATGCGATGCCCTAAACAAGGCTCGTGCCATATTTGAAAAAAACTTAATTATTTGAAATTATTGTTTTTTATCGAGACTGGAGAAAGGGCGGGATTTCGGGCAATGTTGCAGATTGCAGCGCCTGATCGTGAAAACCATAACAAAGTCCAGTTTGCCGGGGTTGGTGCAGATTGCAGCGCTGTTGCAAAACGCAACAAGAGGCCGAATACGGAACAGATTGGACACAGGGGACGATCGATGTTTTTTCGCAAACAGGAACTCGAGTCGCCGGTGCAGCCGGCGGACCCCACGGGGTTGCGGGAAAAGTGCAGACAGGCGGAACTGTCCGAAGCGGTGCACGGCGCCATTGAATCCGAAATCAGCCGCATGGAGAAGACGGATGCGGCGGTGGCGGAATACTCCATCGCGCTCAATTACGTCGAAACGCTGCTGGCGCTGCCGTGGAACGCCGTGACGCGGGACAATCTCGACCTGGAGCAGGCCGCCGAAGTCTTCGACGGCAGCCATGCGGGTCTTGGCCAGGTCCGGGAGCGGGTGCTCGAGCACCTGGCGTCGCGAGTGTTGCATTCCAAACGACAGGCCTCGCTGCTTATTGTCGACGACGAGCCCATCGCCCGTTCCAATCTGCGTCACGTGCTGGCGCGGGAAGGCTATGCGGTAGAGGTCGCGGCCAACGGCGAAGAAGCCATGGCCTTGCTCGCTAGGCAGGAGTTCGATTGCATCGTCACTGACTTGAAAATGGACCGCATGGACGGCATGCAGCTCCTAGAAGCGGCCAGGGGCGTGGCTCCGGAAACGAAATTCATTCTGGTCACGGGCTACGCCACGGTGGATACCGCAGTGCAGGCCCTGAAGACCGGGGCGGTTCACTATCTTTCAAAACCCATAGATCTCAATGAATTGCGCGAGGCGGTGCGTTCGGCGCTGCTTTCGCGTACGCATCGCTACTCCAATCGCTCGCCGATTCTCTGTTTTGTCGGACCTCCGGGCGTGGGCAAGACTTCGGTCGGCAAGGCCATCGCCGAAGCACTGGGGCGTCGCTTCTACCGCATGTCGCTGGCCGATCTGCGAGACGAGGCTGAACTGCGCGGGCATCGCAGGACCTATGTCGGAGCGATGCCCGGGCGCATCATTCAGGCGCTCAAAAGCGTGGGAGTGCGCAATCCGGTGTTCATGCTCGACGAGATGGACAAGATCGGCCAGGACGTGAAAGGCGATCCGGCCATGGCCATGCTTGAAATTCTGGATCCGGAACAGAATGCGCGATACGTGGACCGTTACCTGGAGATGCCCTTCGATCTGTCCGAGGTGCTCTTCATCGCCACGGCCAACGGGGTCGAGCGTCTGGCCGGGCCGCTTCTGGACCGGCTGGAGGTGGTGCAGTTCTCTGGTTATTCCGAGGCCGAAAAACTCGATATCGCGATCCGCTTTCTGGTGCCGCGCCAGTTGCGCGGGCACGGACTGACCAGCCCGTATCCCACGATTCTCCCGGAGGCGCTGGCGCGCATCATCCGCGAATACACCAACGAGTCCGGGGTGCGGGGTCTTGAGCGCGAGATCGCGCGGCTGTGCCGCAAGCTGGCCCGCCTGCGCCTGGACGGAGGGGCCGAGGCTGTGGCCGCACCTGTGAGCGCCGAGGGAGCGGCGGTGCTGCTCGGGCCGGCGCGTTTTCGCCATGACGACGCGAACGCCGGGGGGCTGGTCGGCACAGCCACTGGCCTGGTCTGGTCGGAGACGGGTGGAGAGATCATTTTCGTCGAGGCTACGCGCATGAGGGGCCCGGGCCAGCTCATTCTGACCGGATCTCTTGGCGGGGTACTCAAGGAGTCGGCCCAGATCGCGCTCAGCTTCATCCGCAGCAACGCGCAGACGCTGGGCGTCGAACCTGATTTTTTCGAGGGACATGATATCCACATCCACATTCCGGCCGGGGGCATCGCCAAGGATGGTCCTTCCGCCGGACTGACCATTGCCGTGGCCCTGGTTTCCCTTTTGACGGGCCGTCCGGCACGTTCGGACGTCGCCCTTTCCGGGGAACTGTCCCTGGTCGGCCGGGTTTTGCCCGTCAGCGGGGTGCGCGAGAAGATTCTGGCCGCCTTGCGCGGGCGGGCGGCCATGGTCGTGCTCCCCGAGGCCAATGCGGCCGACGTCGAGGCCCTGCGCGCAAGTGTCGCGGACCTGCCGCCGGTGGTGCTGGTGGCACGGGTCGAGGAAGCCCTGGCGGTGGCCCTGTGCGGTCAGGAGGGTGCGCCATGTACGGAATGATTTCGCGATTTGCCAGCGGCAAGATCCGGCGCATCGTCCTCTTCGGCATGATCCTGTCCGTGCTGGGATTTTCGGTGCTCGGTGGCATCTCCTACCGTTACCTGCTGCAGATCGAAGACGCCCTGGCCCTGGCCGAGGTCGTGGACGATCTGAGCAGCGAGATTCTGGAAATCCGTCGTTACGAGAAGAACTATCTCCTTTACGCGCTGGAAGAGGATTACCTTGAGACCCTGCGCTATTGCGACAAGGCACTGTCCATCATCGAACGCATCGAGCCCCGGGAAGGAGGCTTGATCGGAGCCGATCTGAAGGGGCGGATGACCCTGGTTCAACTTCGGGATGACCTGCGCCGTTACAAGGATTTGTTTTCAAGCATCGGCGCACAGCCGGGAAGCAATAATGACGAGAACGACCCCCTGGGCGTCGAACTGCGCGATCAGGGCAAGGATCTGGTCGATGTGGTTCGGCAGTTCGTGCTCTACCAGCGAGAACGCATCCTGGACATTGTCGGGACCCTGAAACATCAGCTGGCCTTGGCCATTGGAGCTTTCACGGGCGTGGCCATATTTTTTTCCTGGCTGGTCGGGAGAAGGATTTTCGGTGCCCTGGCCATTATCGAGCACTCCGCACGTCAGATCGTACAGGGCAATTTCGAGCCTCTGCCCCTGCCAGACACCAGCGACGAAACGCGGGGCGTGGTTGAGGCCTTCAACCACATGATCGAGGAACTCGAGCGCAGGCAGAACCAGCTCCTGCAGGAAAAGAAGCTGGCCTCGCTGGGCGTCCTGACCTCGGGCATCGCCCATCAGCTCAACAACCCCCTCAACAATATCTCCACATCCTGCCAGATTCTGCAGGAAGACCTGGAGGCGGCCCTGCCCGTCGATCCGGCGCTGACCCGGCAGATGCTCGACAACATCTATCAGGAAGTCAGCCGCTCGCGCGATATCGTCAAGGGGCTCCTTGAGTTCGCCCGGGAAACGGAGTTCTGTCTCAAGCCCGTGCCGCTGCATGCGGTCGTGCAACGGGCGGTGACACTGGTTTCCAGTGAAGTGCCGTCGGGGGTGCGCATCCTGACCGAGATTCCGGACCATATCGAACTTCCCCTCGACAGCCAGCGCTTTCAGGAGGTGCTTTTGAACCTGATGATAAACGCCATCCACTCCATAACCCCGCCTGGAGTGATCTCCCTCTCTGCAAGGTCCGACCCCGGTTCAGGAGAGGCGGTGCTGCAGGTGACCGATACCGGAGCGGGCATCCCGCCGGAGCATCTGGGCCGCATCTTTGATCCCTTCTTCACGCTCAAGGACACGGGTACGGGCCTTGGCCTGTCGGTGGTGTTCGGCATCATCAAGAAGCACGGCGGGACCATCGGCGTCGAGAGTCGGGTGGGTGAAGGCACCACGTTCACCCTGCACCTGCCACTCGGCGGCGCCTTTTCGGGGGCATCGTGAGCGACCAGGAAGTGCATGGCCGCGTTCCCGATCCGTCAACGCCCCCGCCGGCCAGGATTCTGGTGGTCGATGACGAGGCCATCTCACGCGACAACCTGGCCCTGGCGCTGGCGCGGCACGGGCATGACACCGTGACCGCGTCCGGCGGCGCCGAGGCGCTGGGTCTTTTGCAGGAATCGGACTTCGACATGGTCCTGACCGACCTGATGATGGAGGGGATGGACGGGTTGGCCCTCCTGCGGGAGGTCAAGTCCCGTCATCCCGATATCGAGGTCGTGGTCATCACCGGCTACCCCACTGTGGATACGGCCGTGGAGGCCATGCGGGCCGGGGCGTACGACTATCTGGCCAAGCCGTACCGCATCGACGAAGCCAGGTTGCTGGTGCACAAGGCGCTTGAAAAACGCGGGCTCCGGCTTGAGGTCGCGCGTCTGCGCGAGCAGTTGCGCGAACAGACCCTGCCCGTGCCCATGCTTGGCGCGGCTCCGTGCATGGTGGAACTCAAGCGGACCATTGCGCAGGTAGCGCCTTCGGACGTGACGGTGCTGATCCTGGGCGAAACCGGGACGGGCAAAGAGGTGGCAGCGCGCATGATTCACCTCTTCAGCCGCCGCTCCGAAGCCCGTTTTCTGGCCATCAACTGCGGCGCATTCAACGAGGAGTTGCTCGAAAGCGAGCTTTTCGGACATGAGCAGGGCGCTTTTTCCGGAGCCGCCCGGCAGAAGAAGGGGCTCTTTGAGGCGGCCGAGGGCGGCACGCTTTTTCTCGATGAAGTGGGGGAGATGTCCCTGGCCATGCAGGTCAAGCTTCTGCGCGCCGTCCAGGAGCGGAGCATCCGCCGGGTGGGCGGTACCGCGGACATCCCCGTGGACGTGCGTCTCGTGGCGGCGACCAACAAGGATTTAAAGACCGAGGTCGAGACGGGTCGCTTTCGTCAGGACCTTTATTTTCGCCTCAACGTGCTGGTGCTGAACATGCCGCCACTGGTGCAGCGGCGTGAGGATTTGCCCCTGCTGGCTCGCTTTTTTGCGGAGAAGGCCAGCCGGGAGGCGGATCGCCCCGCGCCCGGCATCTCCGACGAGGTCATGGAGATCCTCAGCCGTTACGCCTTTCCGGGCAATGTCCGGGAGCTGCAGAACGTCATCCAGCGGGCCGTGGTCTTCTGCAACGGAGATGAGATTCGTCCTGCGCACCTCTCGCCGGAGCTGCGTGAAGTCTCGTTGCATGTGAGCCGGGCGGGAGACAGGCTGCCCATGACCCTTGAAGAGTGCGAACGGGAACAGATCCGGTGGACCCTTGCGCACGCGGGGGACAACCGCACCTTGGCCGCCCGGATGCTGGGCATCGACCGGGCCTCCCTGTGGCGCAAGATCAAGCGTCACGGGTTGTAGGGCAGAGGCCGGGCATGGAATTCATGGCTCTTGATTGCGCCGGCTTTTGCCGGGATTGCGGATGCGGACACGTCCTTTCCGCCGATGCGGCCCTGCCTCATGCCCGGGAGCTGATGGCGCGGCTTGAACGCCGTGGGAGTATCGGCCAGGGGCCTGCCGAAGATGATCCGCGGCTGTCCCTTGAGTATCTTTACGGACCTGCCCGGGGGCAGATGTTCGGGGTGCTCCTGTATGCGGACCGGACCGGGGGCCAGGGCGTGCTCAAGGCTTTTTCCGGCCAGTACAACGGGCTCTGGGAGGTGCCGGGCTGGGTCTCGCCCATTCTTGATCCGGCGGAGTTTGCGCGCACCATCGAACATGACGAGCCGCGCATCAAGGACTTGACGCTGCGCATGCAGGGCCTGGGCCTGGAAGACCCGGCCCGCCTCGCAATGCTGGCTGAGAGGCGTGAACTGTCCCGAAATCTCATGGCCCGCATCTTCAGCCTCTACCGGCTGACCAATTTCCGCGGACAGACAAGGGCCCTGGGCGAAGTGTTCATGGGCACATCCATGCCCACGGGCACGGGGGAATGCTGCGCGCCCAAGCTGCTGCACCATGCCGCCGTACACGGGCTGACCCCGCTGGGGCTGGCGGAATTCTATGTCGGCCGCGAAAACCGTTCCTCCACCCGCAGGCACGGGCAGTTTTTCGCGCCCTGCGAGGAAAAATGCCGGCCGATTCTGGGTTTTTTGCTTTGCGGGTTGCAAGGCGGGCCACTGCAAAAGATAGCGGACGACTCTCAGCGTCAGTCCCGCGAACGTGTGCCCGGTATGGGTAGGAGAATACTCTAGCTTTCAGGTCGATAATAAAAGGTTCATCCGGTTTAAGCGTACTCATTGAAAGTTTACTTTGCACCCCTGAACTTTGGGCCAAGAAAACCGCCAAACGTGCCAAGGCATCGTCATCGCGAGGCGTCTTCGCCGTGGCGATCCATGCTTTTTTGCCCGCCTTCGCTTATTATAAAAACTGGATTGCTTCGTCGAAGACTCCTCGCAATGACGGACTTCGAACGAGTTTTCGTAGAGCTGGGCGGTCCCACCCGGAGTGAATCGGTTGTGAATCATAAGACGATGGACGCTTAAACCGGATGAACCTAAAAAAGAGCATGGATCCCCTTCTTCAAGGGGATGACGATTTTCTCGAGGTGACGCCCAGAGCAGAGAACTCGGGGCCCTTGCACAGGCCGCGTGGAAAAATCGATCCCAATCCGACCTGAATTCACGTTACAGTCACATCATTGCCCCTCAGCGATCTTGCTTGTCCGCCGCACTTGCGGCACTGATTTCCCATGATCCACATCTCACCGGCCACAGCCATCATATATCGCCGCATTTTCAAGGTTTCCATGCCGCTGGTCATAAGCCTCGGCGCGACCACGATCATGGAGTTCACGGACCGACTCTTTCTGGCCCGCTATTCCCTCGACGCCATTGCAGCTGCCTTGCCCGCCGGGATCATGGCCCTTCTGGCCATGACGATTTTTCTGGGCACCACGAGTTACGTGTCCGTGTTCGTGGCCCAGTATACGGGTCAGGGGCGTCCTGAAATGGTCGGCAGGGCGGTCTGGCAGGGCATCTATGTGGCGCTTTTCGGGGCGGCCGTGCTTGGAGGGCTGGCCTTCCTGGCGGAGGGCATTTTTGCGCTCGGAGGTCATTCCACAGAGATTCAGATACTTGAATCCATTTATTTTAGAACTTTGTGCCTGGGGGCGGGAATCCATCTTGCCGGCGGCGCTTTTGCCGGGTTCTTTACCGGCCTGGGCCGCACGCGCGTGGTCATGCTCGCCAACCTGGCAGGGATGCTCCTCAACATCCCTCTCGATTATTGCCTGATAAACGGCATCGGCCCGTTTCCGGAACTGGGCATCCTTGGTGCGGGCCTGGCCACCGTGATAAGCTGGGGCCTGATTACGGCCATTCTCTGGCTGGCCATGTGCCGCCGTGAGAATGCCCGTTTCCGCCTGACCACGGATCGACGGCTGCGGCCTGACCTGTGGCTTAGGCTCATGCGCTACGGCCTGCCGAGCGGGATGGAGTTTTTTCTCGATATCTTCGCTTTTACGGTCTTCATCTTCGTGGTCGGCAGGCTCGGGACCATGGAACTGGCCGCGACCAACATCGCGCTCAACATCAACGCCCTGGCGTTCATGCCCTTGGTCGGCTTTGCCATGGGCACCAGTACCCTGGTCGGTCAGGCCATGGGTGCGGGCAAACCCGACGAAGTGCCCATGGTGG
Source organism: Deltaproteobacteria bacterium HGW-Deltaproteobacteria-18 (assembly GCA_002841885.1). Classification (NCBI taxonomy): domain Bacteria; class Deltaproteobacteria; species Deltaproteobacteria bacterium HGW-Deltaproteobacteria-18. The sequence continues at coordinate 136,645 of PHBE01000006.1, read as the reverse complement.
TGCGTGCCAGTCTTGTGCTGACCTTTGTCTATCTGGCGGTCATGTCGGCGATTTTTTTGTTCGTCCCGGAAGCTGTCCTGCACCTGTTCCAGCCCCGCGACATGGATCCGGCCGCCTTTGCCTCGGTGGTCGACATGGGCCGGATTCTGCTCATGATTGTGGTCGCCTACCTGTTCTTCGACGGGGTCAGCTTTATCGTCTACGGAGCCCTCAAAGGGGCGGGAGATACGGTCTTTGTCATGACCTCGCGTTTGGTGCTGGTCTTCATGGTCATGATCGCACCGCTTCTGGCCGGAGTCTGGCTGGGTCTTGGGCTCTATTATTTCTGGGCCGTGAGCTGCACGTTTCTGGTCATGCTGTCGCTTGTGGGGTGGTGGCGCTTCAGGCAGGGAAAATGGCGGAACATGCTGGTAGTGGAAAAAAGGCCGTCCGCATGAAGCCGGGTGGATTGTCGGGTCAGGTCGCCTGCCCGCATCCGGAGGAACCGCGCCGGTCACGGACATAGACATTGCCGGGCAGGGTCTTGGCGTAGCCCTTGATCTGGGCCGCTTTCTCCCCCAGTGCCTGCAGGCTGCATGGAGCCATGCAGTCCACGATGCCGATGGAGACGGAGACAAGCGGGAACTGCTGCTCCCTGCCGTCCCGGCCCTTGCCCATGATCCAGCCCCTGGCGCGGTCCTGGGCATGGTAGCAGTTCAGGATCAGTCTCTTGAAGCAGCGGGTGGCGGCCTGGCAGATGCGTTCGGCTTTCTCCGGGTTGACCATGGCCACGAAATCGTCGCCTCCGATGTGCGCCAGAAAGTCTCCGCTTTGCCCATGCCTTGTGATGGCCCAGGTCATGATGCGGCCCAGCAGCAGAATGACCAGGTCGCCGTCCTTGAAGCCGTAGACATCATTATAGACCTTGAAGTTGTCGAGGTCCGCATAGAGCATGCAGAAGGGCTTGCTTCGCCTGAGCCTTGTCTCGATTTCCTTTTCGAGCGCCACGTTGCCCGGGATGCCTGTCAGGGGATTGGTGCCCTTGGCCATCTCGACCTGAACCTGCGCCAGGGTGGTCAGCATCTTCTGGACCGTGACCACGCCCATGAATTGTCCGCCGCTGGTGACGATGACCTCGTCGTAGGCTTTCAGCATTTCGCGGGTGTTGGCGTTTTTGGCCACGTATTCCACGGGTTCGCGTTCGTCGACGATCATGGGCGTGGTGTCCATGAGCACGGACACCGGTTTTTCCGCATAGAGCGCCCGCCCGTAAAGGGTAGCCAGATGCCGGTCCAGGCTGTAGCCCATGACCAGGCCCAGGGGCACGTCCTCGTCAACGACGACCACGTTTGAGAGCGCCGGATTTGTGGCGAAGATCCGCTGAACGGACTGAACCGGCGTACGGGGACTGACCGTAAGTGTTTTCTGGATCAGCTGGCCTATGGGGATGGAGCAGGACAGTCGCCCGAAGTTGTCCGCGCGCAGCGGGGTCAGCTCCTTCATGTCCAGGTGGGTCTCGGGTTTGGGGTAGTGGGGGCGGCTCAGGTAGTATCCCTGGCCATAGTGCACCCCGATTTCAGTCAGTGCGCGGGCCTCGCCCTTGGTCTCGATCCCTTCGGCGATGATCTCCGAACCGATGCGACCGGCCAGGGTGACCATGGTTTCCATCAGCGCCCTGCGCACGGGGTCCTTGTCCACATCGCGCACCAGCGACATGTCGACCTTGATGAAGTCGGGCTTCAGGGCCGCGACGGTGGACAGGCCCGAATAGCCGGTTCCGGCATCGTCCACGGCGATCTTGAATCCCTGGCTGCGATAATGGTCCAGGGTTTTGTGGAACGAGGTGAAGTCTTTTATGGAATGGCGTTCGGTGATCTCAAAGACGATGTCTTCGGGTTTGAGGCCGTGCGCGTCAAGCATCTCAAGGGTCTTTCCGGGCGCAAAGGTCGGGTCGACCACGGTGCGCGGGTGGATGTTCAGGAACAGCCGCTGGCCCGTGGTCAGGGTTCCAACCGTTTCCATGGCCTTGGCGCGACAGGCCTGCTCCAGGGCAAAGAGCTGCCCGAACTGTTCGGCGAAATCAAAGAGGATCGACGGCGATTCGAAATCCGAGCCGCGTGGGCCTCGCGCCAGGGCTTCCCAGGCCATGATCATCCCGGTCTTGAAATCGTAAATCGGCTGGAAGAGCATGCGGATCTGGTCGTTGCGAATGATGGCGCGGAAGGTCGACGAGAGCTTGACCGCTTCAAGATCGATACCCCCCTGGGCCATGCGCCGGGCATCGTGGATGGCCTCGTGGAAAACCCGTTCACGTTCGAACAGGGCGGATTCCGGCAGAGTGGCAAAGCCCACCTCGATCTCGAATTCCCTGCCGAGAGATGAAATGGTATGTTTTCTTAAAATGGCTTGCAGCTTGACTTTGAGGCTGAAGGCCTGATCCATGAGCTGGGAATCATTGGCCTGGCCCAGACAGCGAACGAGCAGGGCTTCGCCGGAAGAGATGCGCAAGGCGTGCCTGGCGTTGAGAGTCGGGCTGTCGGGATCATGCCGGTTCAAGGCGTTCAGGAGCAGGTTCTCCAGCTCCTCTGCGACATGGTCTCCGTAGAGCTCCCGGCAGAGCCCGAAGTCCTTGAGGCGAAATATGAAGGCGCTCAGCCTGTGATGGGCGTGCAGGAACCTTTTGAGTTCGAAAATGGGCTTTGTTTCGGTTTGTATGGCTTCGGCTTGAGAATTGGACATCTTTTCCTCGAATGGATGGGACACAGGTCATTTTTCAGGAAGGGTCAAGGTCAGATGCTCTTTGTCCGGCGGGTGCGACATTTTGGCGACAGGTCTGCGACAGATGCGTGGCGATTTGGTTTGAACCCCTGCGGGGCGAATGTTACAGGAAATTCATACGGGTGTCACAATGCTGTCACACGCTGCCTGTACCCCATCTTGGGAACGAGGGGACGGCGCGTCGAAAGCGATGGGCGCTTTTCGTGAAAATGGGGGAAACATGGCTCACAAGATTGTCGTCATTGAAGACGAACCGGATATCGCCAACCTTTTGGCCTTTCACCTCAAGTCGGGCGGATACGACTGTTTCGTGGCCCGGGACGGGAAAAAAGGTCTGCAGTTGGTCCAGTCCGAACGGCCGGACCTGGTGCTGCTGGATCTGATGCTGCCCGGCATGAGCGGCACGGACGTGTGCAAAGCCGTCAAGGGCAGTCCGGATTGCGCTCACATACCAATCATAATGCTCACCGCTCGGGGTGATGAAGTAGACCGCATCCTCGGTTTCGAGCTCGGCGCGGACGATTATGTCATAAAGCCGTTCAGTCCCCGGGAACTGATGCTGCGCATCAAGACAGTCCTGCGACGCAACGTGAACATCCTGCCCAAGGTCGCGCACTGGCAGCGCGAGGGGCTGGTGGCCGATTTCGAGGCGTATACGCTGCTTGTGGACGGGATTGACGCACACCTGACGCCGACGGAGTTCAACCTTTTCGGCGAATTCGTGCGCAACGAAGGCAAGGTGCTCTCCCGGGAGCAGCTCCTGAGCAACGCCTGGGGTTACGAGTTTGAAGGCTATTCGCGCACCGTGGATACCCATGTGCGGCGGCTGCGCAAGAAGCTTGGCCCCTATGCCGACTGGCTGGAGACTGTCCGGGGCATCGGCTATCGCATGAAACGTGAAAATCAGGTCGATTAGGGCATTCCATGACCACCACGACGATTTCCTTTCGGCTGCGGCTGTTTCTGGCCTTCGGGGTCATTCTGTTTTTGGCGCTGGGCGTGCCGGCCTACTATCTGCACCAGAACCTTGGGCAGACCAGCGAGCGCGAGGCCCGCGACAGCGTGAGGCGAGACCTGCGCGCCGTGGAGTGGATGCTCTCACACGGCTCTTTCAGCTCCATTGCAGAAGTCAACGTGGCCCTGCGTGACTTGGCGGCGCGCATGGATATACGCGTCACGTTCATCGATATCGACGGTCGGGTGCTGACTGATTCCGGTGTAACGACGGAACGGGTCGAAATACTGGAGAATCATTTGGGTCGGCCGGAAGTGAGGCAGGCCATTGACGGTGATATTGGTCTCAGCCTTCGCTATAGCGACACCCTGGGTCAGTACCTGCTCTATGCCGCCATGCGGACTCCGGCCGGCGGGATCATGCCGGATGGGGTCGTGCGCATCGCGCGCCCCCAGAGCCAGATACGCAACACCCTGGATCGGCTCTACGGACGGACAGGCTGGGTTTACGGATTCAGCGTCATATTGGCCTTTGGCCTTGTCTCCCTGACCTCCCGTCAGATCGGCCGCGCCATCGCGAAGGTGGCTCAGGCTGCCTCCGACATCGGGCAGGGCGAGCCGGGCAAGCGCATCCGTTTTTCTCCCAGCACCGAGCTCACTCCCCTGGTGCAGGCCTTCAACAACATGGTCGAACGCATCGAGTCCAACATGCAGACCATCGTCAAGCAGAAGATGGAATCCGAAGCCGTGCTCAACGGCATGAAGGCTGGGCTGATCGTCCTTGACGGACACGGGCGGATTCTGCGCGGCAACTACGCCGCCCAGGAGATTTTTCCCGGCCTTTCGTCCTTCGCGGGCCGCAAGCCCATGGAACTGTCCCTGCTTCAGGATTTGCAGGACGCCTGCGACGCGGCGCTCGAAAAGCGCCGGGAAGGGGATTTTTCCCAGGTCGGCGTGGTGGTCTCCCTGGGGAGCGGCAGAAGCTTCGATGTCTCCATCGTGCCCATCAAGGGCGATGCCGAGCTTGGTGTGATCATGGTTTTTCACGACATCACCGAGATCAAGCGGGTTGAGCAGATCCGTCGTGATTTCGTGGCCAACGTGTCGCACGAGTTGCGTACGCCGCTGACATCGATCAAGGGCTACGCCGAAACCCTGGTGGGCATCGAGAAATACGATCCCGAGCAGACGCGATCCTTTCTGGAGGTCATCCTGCGTAACGCCAACCACATGAACACCATGCTCGACGAGCTGCTCCAGCTCTCGCGCCTGGAACATGGCAAGCAGCGGCCCGACCTGGTCACGGTGGAACCTGCCTCGGCGCTGTATTCGGCCTGGAAGAGCTGTCATCCCTTGAGCAAGGACATCGAGTTCGTGAACGAGCTGGGTGCGTCCACGCCCCCGGTGCGGGCCAATTTCGAACAGCTGGTCCAGGTTTTCCGCAATGTCCTTGAAAATGCCATCAAGTATGTGCCCGATGAAACTGCCGTCATCCGCGTCCACGGACATCCGAGCGGGCGGGAGCTGGTTGTCTTTGTCGAGGACAACGGGCCGGGCATCCCGGTCGAGGACCAGGCCCGGATTTTTGAACGGTTCTACCGTGTGGAAAAGGACCGCAACAGCTCCATCGGCGGCACGGGCCTCGGCCTTGCCATATGCAGGCACATCATGGCCAACCACGGAGGACGGATCACGGTGCAGAGCCCTGTGCCCGAAACCGGAATCGGTTCCCGCTTTATCATCACCTTGCCCCTGGCCGGGCAGATCCCAGAGGAATAGACATGACAGAAACGGTCAAGATTTCATCGCGAAATCTCAACTTCTATTATTCGGACTTTCACGCGCTTCAGGATATCAGTTTCGATATGCTGCAGCACCAGGCCACGGCCCTGATCGGGCCTTCGGGTTGCGGCAAGTCCACTTTTCTGCGTTGCATCAATCGCATGAACGATCTCATCGCCGGAACCCGCATCGAAGGTGCCTTGACCATGGACGGTAAGGACCTGAACGATTCCTCCCATGACGTGGTCGTTCTCCGGCGCCGGGTGGGCATGGTCTTCCAGAAGCCCAATCCCTTCCCCAAGAGCATCTACGAGAACGTGGCCTATGGATTGCGGGTCAACGGCGTCAAGGACCGGGAGTTCATCGACGCGCGGGTGGAAGAGAGCCTCAAGCTCGCCGCCCTGTGGGACGAGGTCAAGGATCGCTTGGACCAGTCGGGCCTCAGCCTTTCCGGCGGCCAGCAGCAGCGCCTGTGCATCGCACGGGCCATGGCCGTGGAACCCGAGGTGCTGCTCATGGACGAGCCCGCTTCGGCGCTGGACCCCATAGCCACCCAGAAGATCGAGGAGCTCATCCACGAACTCAAGAACAGATTCACCATCGTCATTGTCACGCACTCCATGCAGCAGGCCGCCCGTGTCTCCGATAGGACCGCCTTCTTCTACATGGGCAAGCTCATCGAGGTCGGCCCCACGGACAAGCTGTTCACCCGTCCGGAGAACAAGCAGACCGAAGACTACATCACCGGCCGTTTCGGTTGATGCTCCCAGCCCACGTGAACGGTCCGTCAAATTTTTAAAGGAAGTGAAAGATGTATACGCATTTGCATGAAGAAATCGAAACGTTGAAGCTCAAAGTGCTGAAGATGGTCTCCCTGACCGAGGACGCGGTTCAGAAAGCCATCCAGGCCTACGTGGACAAGGATTTGTACCTGGCCGAGGAGGTTCAGGACGGGGACGTGGAGGTCAATCGCCTGGAGGTCGAAATCGACGAGCTGGCGCTCAAGCTGCTGGCCCTGGAGCAGCCCGTGGCCGGGGACCTGCGTTTCATCCTCGGATGCATGCGCATCAGCGTCGACCTTGAACGCATTGCCGACGAGGCCGTGAATATCGCCGAGCGGTCCATCATGCTCAGCTCGCGGCCGCCGCTGCCGTTTCATCAGGACGTGCTGGAGATGGGCACCAAGGCCCTGGCCATGCTGCGTCATGCGGCTCAGGCGTTTTCCTTCAACAACGTGGATGCGGCCCTGCAGGTCTGCCAGTTGGACAACGAGGTCGACGTGCTGAACCACAAGAACATGCGTCAGGTCATTGAATACATGATCCATGAGACTCCGGCCATCGAGCGCTCCGTGCACACCATCATTCTCGTCCGCCGCCTTGAGCGCATCGGCGACCTGGCCACCAACATTGCAGAATCCGTGGTGTTCATCGCCCAAGGGGTGAACATAAAACACAAGCTTTATTTCGACGAGCGCTGATCCAAAGTCAGCAACTGATTCAGCAAGAGGGCGCCTTTCGGGCGCTCTTTTCATTCGCGGCGTAAAAGCTTGCGCTCATATCTCCAACTGGCTAGTGATTCCCGATACACCACCGTGGAGGATTGCGCATGCATCGCGCCCTGTTATTATGCCTTTTCGTTCTGGCCGCCTTCGCGCCGGCCAGTGCCTACGAATATCCGTTCAAGAACCCTTACGAGGCCACCGTGCTCGGCACTCTGCCGCGGGACGAATTTCCGCTGGACTCCCTCCGGCCCGCCACGTTGCGCGACCTCAACCCGTTGAGCGATCTGGGAGTGGTGCGCGGAAGCGAGTTCCTGCTACATGAGCGTCCTGTGCCCGAAATCCTCTGGTATGACGACACCCTGCAGTACTCAGTGGCCCTGCAACGCAACGTCGCGCCGCTGCTGTTCATCATTGCCGGGACGGGCTCTTCCTACGACTCGGCCAACTGCCGCTTCCTGCAGGCGGTCTTCCATCGGGCCGGTTACCACGTGGTCAGCCTGTCCTCGCCGACGTATCCGAACTTTGTGGTCAGCGCGTCCACGACTCAGGTCCCGGGGTTCATTCCCCAGGACGTGGCTGACCTGTACCAGAGCATGGACGCCATCGTGAACGAAATTGGCCGCGACAGGATATCCTCCTACAACCTGACCGGTTACAGCCTCGGCGGAACACAGTCCGCTTTTCTGGCGGAGCTGGATACGCGCGAGAAGCGTTTCGGGTTCGACAGGGTGATGCTTCTCAATCCTGCGGTCAGCCTGCTGACTTCGGCCACCATCCTCGATCATCTGCTCTCCGACAACGTGGCCGACCGGACCGAGGCTGCAAGGGTCGTGGCCGATCTGGTCTCCGATCTTTCGGCGGCCTATCGCGACAGCGACGAGGTCAATTTCGGCGACGAATTTCTTTTTGCATTGCACGACAGCCGCTCCATTTCCGAAAAGGATCTCAAGATTCTCATCGGCGTGGCTTTTCGCGTCTCCCTTGCGTCCATGGTCTTTACCAGCGATGTCTGTACGGGGGCCGGTTACATCTCGCCCAGGGGGCACCGCATCGAGAAGAACGAATCCCTGTCCCCCTATCTTGATGCGGCCGTGGGCGTGAGTTTCGAGGATTATGTGGACGAGTATCTCTTGCCTTTTCTGGCCTTCAAGGATCCGGCCATGACCCGGGAACGGGCCGTGGCGGCCAGCAGCCTCGAATCCATAGCACCCTTTCTGCGCGAGTCCGCAAACATCGCGGTCATGACCAATGCCGACGACCCCATCCTGACCCCCGACAACTTCAGGTTCCTGGAACGCACATTCAATGGCCGCCTGACGCTCTATCCGGCAGGGGGGCACTGCGGCAATATCCGTTATCGGGACAACGTCGCGGCCATGCTCGATTTTTTTCGCAAGTGAGACATACCATGCGCATATTTCTACTCTGCCTTATCCTCTTCGCACTGGCCGGATGCGCTACCAACGGACAGCACCAGCCCGGTCCCTTTCAGGCCCCCGTTCACCGCGGCCTCCCGGAAGACCCGACCCTGGAGCGGCATTTTCAGGTCCATGATCCCTGGGAGGGATTCAACCGCAACATGTACCATTTCAACGCCCAGCTCGACCGCTATGTCTATCTGCCGGTGGTCAGAACCTACGAAGCAATCCTGCCCGACAGCGTTCAGCAGGGCGTTTCGAATGTTTTCAATAACTTGAAAGAAATACCGATTTTTGTGAACTCTGTCCTGCAAGGCAAGGCCAAAAAGGCTTCGGTCTCGCTGGGCCGCTTTGTCTTCAACACGACCATCGGCCTGGGCGGCATCTTCGACGTGCTCGGCAATGGAGGCATCCCGCAGGAAGACGAGGATTTCGGACAGACCCTGGGTTTCTGGGGCGTGTCGGCCGGTCCGTATCTGGTGCTCCCGGTGTTCGGACCCTCCGGGGTGCGCGACACGGGAGGCGTGTTCGTGGATGCGGCCATGACCATAAACCCTTCCTACGGCCTCTTCCAGGACATGGGCTGGATTGCACGTGAGTCGGCGTCCACCGGCGTATATGGGGTCAAAGCCGTCGATGCGCGGCACCAGGTCAAGTTTCGTTATTACGAGACGGGAAGCCCATTTGAATATCAGCTGGTGCGTTTCATCTATACCAAGAAACGCGAGCTCGACATCGAGAAATAGCCCCTCGGCGGGTTCCTTTCTTTCCTTGGCACCTCCTGCATACGTTTGTTGCAAGAGGAACTGATTTTAGCAAACCGTAGTTATCATGTGATAACTACGGTTTGCATTTTTGTACGTGCCTGCATCCGTAACCGATCGGGATGTTGTGTCTTTGCCAACTGCCAGTCTTGGCATGTCTTTTGTTTAATCACCTTGAATTATGTATGGCGTCCCACTCGGGGACTGGCGAGAAACAACTTTCTAGGAGGAACAGACACTCATGGCGCAAGACAGCAACGTCGTCATCGACCATGGCAAGAGTCAGTGGTCGGATCTATGGAAAAAAGAGGATTTCCTGGCCATCTGGCTCGGATTTATCATCATTGCCGTGTGCATCCTGGCGTACACGACTTACGGGCCCAAGGCCGAGTTCGCCGAAAAGATCGCGGCCGCCAACCAGATCCAGGAAGCGGAACTGGCCAAGGCTCCGTTCAAGACCATCGCCTGGCACAATGCCCAGGACTCCAAGAGCAAGCTCAAAGGCTCCAGTTCCGCCTTCGGCAAATTTGCATCCCACTGGACCAAGAAGCCCGGTTCCTGGAAGACCAATCCCATGGACTCCCTGATCCGTTCCGAATCCCAGGCCAAGGCCCTGAACGAAAAGGGCATGCCCAAGTACGAAGAGGCCAAGGGCAAGCTTGAGGCGGCTCTTGCCGCTGCCGTGGTCGCGGAAGAGGCTGCGGCCGGCGCATCCTTCCAGAACCAGGCCCTCAATGACGAGGCAGCGGCCAAGATTGCCGAGTGGCGCGACGCACACAAGGCCGCCGGGGATGCCAAGAAGAAGGTCGAAAACAAGCCCTACAACCACATCCCGACTCTTATCGGCCTGTGCATATTCATCGCGCTCATTTTCGGGGCCGGCATTGCCATGATGGGCAAGAGCGCGCCTGCATTCCTGCAGGGCTTTGTGATGGTTTTTCTGGTCGCCGTTCTGGCGTACATTCTCGGCGGACAGGCCATCTCCAAGCAGTACGGCTTTGGCGCTGAAGCCTGGGGCGTGCTCCTGGGCATGGTCATCGCCAACACCGTAGGCACGCCCAAGTGGGTGCTTCCGGCCTGCGAGGTGGAGTTCTTCATCAAGACCGGTCTTGTTCTTCTGGGTGCCGAGGTGCTCTTCAACAAGATCGTGGCCATCGGCACGCCCGGCATCTTCGTGGCCTGGGTTGTGACCCCCGTGGTTCTCGTCTGCACCTACATCTTCGGCCAGAAGGTGCTGAAGATGCCCTCCAAGACGCTCAATGTCGTCATCTCCGCCGACATGTCCGTGTGCGGCACCTCCGCCGCCATCGCAGCCGCGGCGGCCTGCCGGGCCAAGAAGGAAGAGCTGACCCTGTCCATCGGCCTGTCCCTGGTCTTTACCGCCATCATGATGATCGCCATGCCGGCCTTCATCAAGGCCGTGGGCATCCCGGAGATTCTGGGCGGCGCCTGGATGGGCGGCACCATCGACTCCACCGGCGCCGTGGCCGCTGCCGGCGCGTTCCTGGGCCAGAAGGCCATGTACGTGGCCGCGACCATCAAGATGATCCAGAACGTCATGATCGGCGTGACCGCGTTCTGCATAGCCGTCTACTGGTGCACAAAGGTTGACTGCGTGGCCGGGAAGACTGTTGGTGCTGGCGAAATCTGGCACCGTTTTCCCAAGTTCGTGCTCGGTTTTATCGCCGCATCCATCATCTTCTCCATCCTGGATCAGAGCATGGGCAAGGACCTTGGCGGCGCAGTCGTCGATCAGGGCATTGTTCGCGGCGGCACCAGACTGCTGCGCGGCTGGTTCTTCGCGCTGTCTTTTGCGGCCATCGGCCTGTCCACCAACTTCCGCGAGCTGGCCAAGTACTTCAAGGGCGGCAAGCCGCTCATCTTGTATGTCTGCGGTCAAAGCCTCAATCTTGTACTGACTCTGGCCATGGCCTACCTCATGTTCTACGTGGTCTTCCCCGAAATCACGGCCAAGATCTAGACAACGTCAACCAGGCCGGGGGTTCTCCCCCGGCCTGTTCAAGGATTTTCAATGAGCGAGAAAAGCCTGCCTGAAAGACTGAGGAATTTCGCCCTGGCTCTTGGTACGGCCCTGGCCTTCGTCTATTTGTTCCTGCCTCTGCTGACCAGTTCCTGTGGAACTCTGCACCGCATGTCCGTGTATCTGGACAACAACGGCATCGACCCCACGCGGTACTATTACACCGATGTCGAGCAGGTGAAGGAAGGGGAGGAATACCTGCGAATGGCCCTCGGGAAGAACTAGGCGCAGCCTCTTGCAAAACCTTGCGCGACGCTCTGTCTGGCTGCGGTGCAGTCCCCGACGCGTTGCATCTCCCGGGCTTGCGTCTTTTAGCTTTGGGTCGGCCGCCTTGGCGGGAAGGCAATGACCGGCGGAGAATCTGCGCGGCCCGACCTGGTTCGCGAGCGTCACGATGCCGGGAGGCGAGTCTCAAGAATCCGGTCGCCTGGCGGCATCCTGAAAATGCGATTTGCTGCCCTCTCAAGTATGCATCTGTAAATGGATGTTTGCAGGATCGAGAGTCCCTTTTTTTTCAACGTATTGTAATTTTGAGATATAAAATGGCAGAGCTTCTGGCATGTCTTTTGTTAAGAGCGCTTCAAAATGAACAAGGAGCCCCTGAGCGGGGTTTGTGAAGCAACACCAACAAAAGATGGAGAAGCATCAATGGCCCAAGACAGCAACGTCGTAATTGACCACGGCAAGAGCCAGTTGTCGGATCTGTGGAAAAAAGAGGATTACCTGGCCATCTGGCTGGGGTTCATCATCATCGTCGTGAGCATACTGGCCTACACGACCTTCGGCCCCAAGGCCGAATTCGCCGAAAAGATCGCTGCGGCGAACCAGGTTCAGGACGCGGAGCTGGCCAAGGCCCCGTTCAAGACCATCGCCTGGCACAAAACCCAGGACGACAAGGGCAAGCTCAAAGGCACCGGCACCCCCTTTGGCAAGTTCGTCACCCATTGGAGCAAGCATCCAGGATCCTGGAAGAGCAATCCCCTTGACGCCTTCATCATGACCGAGGAGCAGGCCACGGCCTTGAACGACAAGGCCCTGCCTAAGTACGAAGCGGCCAAAGCCGCTTCCGAGGCCGCCCTGGTCGCCGCCGTGGCCGCCGAGGACGCCGCGGCCGCAGCCTCCTTCCAGGATGGCGCGCTCAACGATGCCGCCAAAGCCAAGATCGGCGAGTGGCGCGATGCCCACAAGGCCGCCGGAGATGCCAAGAAGAAGACCGAGAACAAGCCTTTCAACATCATTCCGACGCTCATTGGCCTGGGCATATTCATGGCCGCCATCTTTGGCCTGGGCATCGCCCTCATGGGCAAGAGCATGCCTTCCTTCATGCAGGGCTTCGCAGTCGTCTTTTTGGTAGCCACGCTCGCCTACATGCTGGGCGGCCAGGCCATTTCCAAGCAGTATGGATTCGGCGCCGAGGCCTGGGGCGTGGTCTTGGGCATGCTCATAGCCAACACCCTAGGCACGCCCAAGTGGGTGCTCCCGGCCTGCGAGGTGGAGTTCTTCATCAAGACCGGCCTCGTTCTGCTGGGCGCCGAGGTGCTTTTCAACAAGATCGTGGCCATCGGCATTCCCGGCATCTTCGTGGCCTGGGTCGTGACCCCCGTCGTCATCGTCTGCACCTACATCTTCGGCCAGACCGTGCTGAAGATGCCCTCCAAGACTCTCAACATCGTCATCTCCGCTGACATGTCGGTGTGCGGCACCTCCGCCGCCATCGCCACTGCCGCCGCCTGTCGTGCGAAGAAGGAAGAGCTGACCCTGTCCATCGGCCTGTCTCTGGTCTTCACCGCCATCATGATGATCGCCATGCCGGCCTTCATCAAGGCCGTGGGCATTCCGGAGATTCTGGGCGGCGCCTGGATGGGCGGCACCATCGATTCCACGGGCGCCGTGGCCGCTGCCGGCGCGTTCCTGGGCCAGAAGGCCATGTACGTGGCCGCGACCATCAAGATGATCCAGAACGTCATGATCGGCGTCACGGCCTTCTGCGTGGCCGTGTACTGGGTGACCAAGGTCGAGTCCTCCGAAGCCGGCCACAGCGTCGGCGCTGGAGAAATCTGGCACCGTTTCCCCAAGTTCGTGCTCGGCTTCATCGGCGCGTCCATCCTCTTTTCGATCCTGGATCAGGGCATGGACAAGGATCTGGCCAACGCGGTCATGGAGAACGGCATTGTGCGTGGTGGCACCAAGGTCCTGCGCGACTGGTTCTTCGCCTTGTCTTTTGCGGCCATCGGCCTGTCCACGAACTTCCGCGAGCTGTCCAAGTATTTTAAGGGCGGCAAGCCGCTCATCCTGTACGTTTGCGGGCAGAGCTTCAATCTGGCCTTGACCCTGGCCATGGCCTACGTCATGTTCTATGTGGTCTTCCCCGAAATCACGGCCAAGATCTAGATAACGTCAACCAGGCCGGGGGGGCTCCCCCGGCCTGTTCAAGGATTCTCAATGAACGAGAAAAGCCTGCCTGAAAGACTGAGGAATTTCGCCTTGGCTCTTGGTACGGCCCTGGCCTTCGTCTATTTGTTCCTGCCTCTGCTGACCAGTTCCTGTGGAATTTTGCACCGCATGTCCGTGTATCTGGAAAACAACGGCATCGACCCCACGCGGTACTATTACACCGATGTCGAACAGGTGAAGGAAAGCGAGGAATACCTGCGTTTCGCCCTCGAGAAGGAATAGGCAGGACGGCGGGGCGACGGTTCGGGACAGGGCGGCGGCCAGAGGGAGCTTGATAGAGCGGGCTCTTCCATCCTAAAGGAGGGACGGACGCATCCCAAGGCCGGGACGTCCGGCGGCCGGGCCGACCTTCCGCGTCCACGAGGACCTTCCGTCAGGCCCGGAGGCCGCTTCACCCCAGGACAGAGCATGCATATCCCCAAGCCTTCGAAGATCCAGACAAAATTTATCTCCGGCCTGCTCCTGGCGTCCATCATCCTGGGTATTGCCTTCTCGACGGGTTTCTACCTGCACATGAAGAACGTGCTCGAGGAGGAGGTGCGGGACAAGGCGCTGCTGATCTTCACCCACGTGGACTCCATCCAGCACTACGTGCGCGACGTGCTACGACCGACCATGTACGAACGCCTTCCCTCCTCGTTTGTCATCGAGGCCATGTCCTCGTCTTTCATTTCCAGGACCATCATGGCCCCGGTCAACGACAACCGGGACGGCACCATCTACCGCCGCGTGGCTATTGACGCCCGCAACCCCGCCTACGAGGCCAACGAGCACGAGCGCGATCTGATCCGCTATTTCAGGATCAATTCCGAGCAGGTCATGTGGCAGGGGTACAAGCTCATCAAAGGCGAGAAGTTCTACGTCAAGGCCCGGCCCGTACGCTTCGACGGAGAGTGCATGTACTGCCACGGCGAACCCGAGAACGCACCCCGGGAGCTTATCGACCTGTATGGTCATCGGGGCTTCGGCAAGCAGCTCGGGGCCATTGCAGGCGTCGATTTTGTGGGCATCTCCGTGCACAGCAGCGTGGGGCGGGTGCAGCAGACCATTTTGACGTATTTTGCTTTCTTCGCCTTGGGGGCCCTGCTGTTTTTTTCCGCGACGAACGTGCTGTTTCGCATACTTGTCGTTAACAATCTCAAGAGGTTGAGCAATATCTTTCGGGTGAACATGGCCGATTTCGAAGGAACTGCGCTGCTGCACAAGTTCGAGAAGAACGACGAGATCGAAGAGCTGGTCGGCGGCATGGAACAGATGAGTGAACATCTCTTCGAGGCTCGCAGACAGCTGCAGGATTACGCGGAGAATCTCCGCGTCATGGTTGATGAGCGCACCGATGCCCTGTCGCGCGAGGTCGAGGCCCGGCAGGCCGATGTGCATCTCTTCGTGAAGCTGCTCGAGGACATGAGGCAGAGCGCCTCCCGCGCGGAACTGTGGAGTTTCGCCCTGCCGCAAATCTGCAAGCGTTTCAAGGCGCGCGGGATCGCCTACGTTTGCACCATGGCCTCCCAGAATTTTTACGTCTGGCCAGAGTCCCAGGGGGCTCCAGAACTCCCGGACGATTACGTGGATGTGCTGACCGGAAGCGCCTGCATCCAGCTTGGATCCCGGATTTTCGTGCCTGTCGAGTCGAGTTCCGGTAACGCCGAGGGCATTTTGTGCCTGTACTGGGACACAGAGGCCGAAGCCTCCATCCACGATCGGGGCGTGCTTCTGGCCTTGGGACGGCAACTCGGCACGGCCGCGGAGAACCTTACGGCCATCGACAGCCTGCTCAGGCAGATGAATGTGCTCGAAACCATTGTGGAGGGCATCACCGATCCGCTTGCGCTCATGGATGCGAGCTGCGCCGTGCTGACCGTAAATCAGGCCGCCCGCCAGTTGACCTCGGAACTGACGGGCGGGACGCGCACCGACGGGAACATGTTGGCCATCTTTTTCGACCCGGTCGACGGCAATTGCCCGATGCTCGAGGCCATCCGCCGGGGGGGGCCGGATCAGCGCGAAGTGGAGCTTCCCTGCGGCAGGTCCTTCTCCCTGTCCATGTATCCGGTCCGCAGCCAGGAGCCCCGGACCGACCGCGTCGTGGTCTACGTGCGCGAGACCACCATGGAAAAGCGCATGCGCACCCAAGTCTGGCATTCCGAGAAGATGGCCACGGTGGGCAAGCTCACGGCCGGGCTGGCCCACGAGATCAACAACCCCCTGGGCGTGATCCTCTGCTACGCGGGCCTCCTGCGCCAGTCTCTCACCGACCAGCAGCAGGCGGCGGACCTGGACATCATCGAGCGGCACACGCGTCAGGCCCAGCGGGTCCTGCAGGAACTTCTCAACTTCGCGCGGCCCAAGACCGCCGGATCGGGGACCTCGGATGCCTGCGCCGTGGCCGCGTCCGTGTGTGACGTCTTTTCGGTCCAGGCGGCCAAGAAGCACGTGCGGCTTGGGCTTGAAAGCCCCTCCGGACCGTTATGCGTTCGTCTGGGTATCGGGGAACTGGAGCAAGTCGTCAGCAATCTCGTCATCAACGCCCTGGATGCGGTGAGCGAGGAGGAGGGCGAGATCGTGGTCCGCGTCACACCCGGAGACGGCAACGTGAAGATCGTCGTTGAGGACAACGGTCCGGGGGTGTCGGCCCAGGACGCGCCGCATATCTTTGATCCCTTTTATTCGACCAAGGCTATCGGCTCGGGCACGGGACTGGGGCTGGCTGTGGTCTACGGCATGGTGCGGGACGTTGGCGGGGAGGTCGAGGTGGAGCGATCGGCCGTGGGCGGCGCGAAGTTTGTCGTGACTCTGCCGGCCGCGCCCCCGGAGTCCCTGTCGTAACTTGAACCTCTAAGGTCAGGAACGTATGAATGATGTGAAATCTTCGATCCGGATGACGGAAAATCGGGTCGTAGTCGTTGACGACGAAGGGGATTTTGCCAGAGGACTGGCGCGTCTCATCGACAGGCACTTTCCCGGTCTGGACGTCATTCCCGTCCAGACCGGCAAGGAAGCATTGCGGGTCCTGTCCGAAAAGGCCGTGCACCTCATGATAACAGATCTGCGCATGCCCGAAATGACTGGCATGCAGCTACTCAAGAAAGCCCTTGGTGTGCAGCCCGGTCTGAGCATGGTCGTCCTGACCGCCTACGGAACCATCGAGAACGCGGTGGAAGCCTTGCGGATCGGAGCCTATGATTTTCTGACAAAGCCCATCGAGCCCGAGCAGCTTTTTCGGGTGGTGGGCAAAGGGCTCGAGCGCAGCCGCCTGCTGGAGGAGAACAGCCAGCTGCGCGAAACCCTGGCCAGACAGGAGGCTGGCGGTGAGCTTGTCGGCGAGAGTTCGGCCATGCGGCAGCTCAAGCGGACCGTGGCGGCCGTGGCCCAGTCGGCGTACACCGTACTCGTCCGCGGCGAGTCGGGCACGGGCAAGGAACTGGTGGCTCGCCTGATTCACCGTCTCGGAAGCCGGGCAGCCAAGCCTTTTTTGTCGGTCAACTGCCCGTCCATTCCCGAAAACCTCCTGGAAAGCGAGCTTTTCGGCTACATGAAGGGCTCGTTCACTGGCGCCGACCGCGACCACAAGGGGCTCTTCGTCGCCGCCAACAAGGGGTCCATGCACCTCGACGAGATCGGCGACATCTCGTCCGCAGTCCAGACCAAGCTGCTGCGCGTGCTGCAGGACGGGGAGGTTCGCCCCGTGGGTTCCAGCAAGTCCTTTCAGGTCGACGTGCGCCTTATCGCCTCCACCAACCAGGATCTCGAGGCGGCTATCCGCGCCAAGACGTTCCGCGAGGATCTCTACTACCGTCTCAACGTCCTTTCCATCACCATGCCGACCCTGCGCGAAAGAACGGAGGACATTCCCCTGCTGGCCGGGCATTTTTTCCGGGTGGCCTGCCGGGAAATGGGGCTGGCCGAAAAGGAGGTCGATCCGGAGGTCATGCATTGGCTGGCCACCCAGCCATGGCCAGGGAACGTCCGTGAGCTGCAGAATTTCGTGCGGCGCTTGACCGTTTTCGCAGCCATGGAGCGGGTGGATATGAATCTTGTCCGCCTGGTTTGTCAGGGCGCGGGGAAGGGGGGAGCGGACGCATCCTGTTCCGCCGCACCCCGAGCTCCCCTGGCCGCTTACAAAAACGCCAAAGCCGAAGCCGTCAAGACCTTCACCCAGGCCTACATTCACGAACTTCTGGCCCAGACAAGGGGCAACGTGTCCGAAGCCGCCCGCGTCTCGGGCATCTCCCGCGTGGCCCTGCAGAAAATTCTCTCGCGTATGGGCGAAAGCGCTGCGCGATTTCGGGATTGAAATCGATTCGAATCCTTTCCTTACAATTTGTGGTACGCGGCCCGTTGTCGCCATGGGTTTGAGACCCGCCGGAACTCCCTCTCCGGCCTCGTAGAGTTGAATCGTTGCGTGCAGGGCGAAAAATTTCTGCCGCGCGTGGGCAACGATTCGGCAAACGATGCCTGGTTCGGTCAGATAGCCGACGCGTCTCAAATCCATGGCGACAACGGGCCTTGAGGCGTGCCTAAAATTCCTTTTGAATCTATTCGACGCGGACGTTTCTGGACACGCGCAGGCCGTGTTTTTTGATTTTGTTCAGGATGGCGGTGTGGGACAGGCCCAGGGTTCGGGCGGCCTGGCGGACGCTTTTGGCGCGGGTCAGGGCGTTTTCGAGGATGTCTTTTTCCAGGCGGTCCAGCTGTTCCTTGATGGGTTTTCCAGGTTCGGCGGCCTGCGCGTGCCGAGTTTGCCCGGGAATGCGGTCACCAAGCTCGTGGGCCAGGACCAGAAAGCGTTCGTCTATGCTTTCCCCCGGACAGAGGATGGCGGCGCGGTCGACCACGTTCTTGAGTTCGCGCACGTTGCCGGGCCAGTGGTGGGCGCACAGCTTGGCCAGGCCTTCCGCATTGAGGGTCTTGACCGGTCGTCCCATGCGGGAGGCCAGAGTGAAGAGGAAATGCTCGGCCAGCAGGCCTATGTCGTCCAGGCGCTCCTGCAATGGCGGGATATGGATGGGCAGTACGTTGATGCGGTAGTACAGGTCTTGCCGGAAGGTTCCCTCCTCGACCATTTTCTCCAGATTGCCGTTGGTGGCGGTGATGATCCGTGCCCGAATGGGTATTTCTCGCGAGCCCCCGATGCGCCGTACGCAGTGATCCTGCATGACCCGCAGGATTTTGGCCTGCGAGGGCTGCGGCATGTCGCCTATTTCGTCCAGAAAGACCGTGCCTTCCCCTGCAACCTCGAACAGGCCGG
The DNA here is from genome assembly GCA_002841885.1 of Deltaproteobacteria bacterium HGW-Deltaproteobacteria-18. Lineage (NCBI taxonomy): Bacteria > Deltaproteobacteria > Deltaproteobacteria bacterium HGW-Deltaproteobacteria-18. The sequence continues at coordinate 117,723 of PHBE01000006.1, read as the reverse complement.
GCTTGCCGTCCCTCAGACCACCCGTGAAGGCTCCTCCCACATAACCGAAGAGTTCACTTTCCAGAAGCTGCTCGGGCAGCGCCGCGCAGTTGATAGGCACGAACGGGCCGGAGCGCCCGCTTGCCGTGTGCATGGCCCGGGCAAAGAGTTCCTTGCCCGTGCCGGACGCGCCGCGGATGCAGACGATGGAATCCGTGGCCGCGATGAGCTGCGCGTATCCGATGAGGTTGTTGATATTCTGGTTCTGGCCGACGATGTCCGAAAAGCTGATCTGTGCGGGCTCGGAGATGCTGCGGGCCAGCATGCGGATCTCCTGCATGTCCTTGGCGATCTCGACGGCTCCGATGATATGTCCTTCGGCGTCGCGGATGGGGCGGCAGGTGGCGAAATACTGAAAGCGTCCCGAAGGCGTGACCAAGGTGCGTTTCACATCCCCGCTTTCCTTTCCGGCGAGGCTGTCCAGAATGGCCGTGTCCCCGAGTTCGAGTTCGCGCACGTCCATTCCGGGCACACTGTCCTGATCCAGATTCAGGATCTGGCAGGCAGAGGCGTTGATGGTCGTGACCCGTCCGGACGCATCGACGGCCACGACGCCGTCGGCGATGTTGTCCAGAACCACACGCAACCGTCTGGCCTGTTCTTCCTGTGGCAGGGTGTCGATGGTGCGCGAGGTGAGCAGGCCCGGGATGTCGCCGATGGCGTCGGGCAAGTCCGTGGGCAGGGCCTCGGGCTGCCGGTCTTCCGCTTCCACATAGACATGGGCCAAGTCGTCCACGCGGTCCACTTCCATGGCCACGATGTTGAACTTGCGGTCGGCGATGCGGCGGGACAGGTCGGCGACGATGCCGACGCGATCCTGAAAGACGAGATGCAGCTTGATGGCCATGGACCCTCCGGAATGACAGGTGCCTATCAGGGCTGTTCCCGGCTGCCAAGGTCGGCCTTGGTTGCCGGGCGTACCGTGAAGGTCGAGCGGGCGCTGCGTCCGTGATCGTCGGTGACCACGACCTCGTGCGTGCCGCTCTGCAGGGGAATGAAGCAGGGTGTATCGAGGTCGGTCCGGCCCACATGACGGCCATCCACATACCAGTAATGCACGGCCGCGCCCGTTGCTCCGGCCGCGGACAGGGACAGCCGCTGAAACTCCGGGGGCGCGTCGGGGCGGATCTGGTAGGGCGTGACGGCGGACGGGGACTGGATGATCGGGCCGCCTTCCTCCGGCACGTCCGGACAGTCGGGATCTATGCCCGGCAGCCCCGGCAGGCTCAAACCCTGCGCGTGGCGAAAAGCCACCAGCTCGGGCGGCCAGATCAGCGCGGTCTGTGGTCGTGATTCCTTCAGGAGCAGGCAGTCTCCGTGCAGGCGCAGGCCCGTCTCGGGGCTCACGAAAATTTGTCTGTGCATGCCGCAGACCGGCAGCATGGTCACTCCGGCTATGACGCTGGCCGTGGTGACAGGGCAGCCGGGGCCGGGGCGTTCCCTGCTGACGGCGCAGACCTGGACACGTTGCAGCGCGGGCGTGGGGAACGCTGGCAGGCCCGTCGTCCCGGGGGAGAGGGACCGGAAGAGGTCGAAGAGCAGGGGGCCGGCGTGGCGCGCTCCGGAGATGTTCATGCATTGCGAACCGTCGGGATTGCCGACCCAGACCCCGATGGCCAGATCGCGGCTTACGCCCACGGCCCAGGCGTCGCGGTGTCCGAACGATGTCCCGGTCTTCCAGGCCACCTTGGGGGCCATGAGGGTAAATTCCCAGGCGTCGGGCAGGTCGGGTCTTCTGGTCCCGGCCAGGATGCCGAGGATCATGGCCGAGGCTTCGGCGGAGAAAAGCCGGGCGCCCTTTTCGAGGTTGTCCGTTCCTCCGGCAAGGGGCGAAACGGGTCTGTGCACTCCGGCGGAGGCCAGGGTGGCGTAAAGGTTGGTCAGCTCCAGCAGCCGCACCTCGCAGCCGCCCAGGGCCATTGACAGTCCGTAATGGCTCGCCGGTTTGTCCAGGGTGGAGAGACCTCCCTGGGCAAGCAGTCCGTGAAAGGGAACCAGCCCGCAGCGGTTCAGCAGGCGTGCCGCCGGGACATTGAGGGAGGTGGCCAGGGCCGTGCGCGCGCTGACCAGCCCCTGAAAGTTCTGGCCGTAGTTTTCCGGGACATAACCCGCAAAATCCGTGGGCACGTCAAGAAGCATGGAGTCCGGCACCAGATGCCCCTGGTCAAAGGCCAGGGCGTAGAGAAAGGGTTTCAAGGTCGATCCGGGGGAGCGCCTGGACAGCGCATTGTCGACCTGTCCTTGCCGGGTGTCATCCCAGAAGTCAGCCGATCCGGCGTAAGCCAGGATTTCGCGGCTTCTGATGTCGAGCACCACCGCTGCCGCGTTGCCGATGGCCTGACGGCGCAGGCCTTCCATGCGTCCCCTGACCAGAGCCTCGGTGATGTCCTGGGCGCGTCTGTCCAGACTGCTGCGGATCACCGCCGTTTCGGGCAGGCGCGTGCGCACCCAGCGGCTGAAGTGCGGCGCGTCCTGCGGCACGGAGGCGCGGCGGCCCGGCAGCGGGCGGGTCTTGCTCTCGGCGATGCGGGCCGGATCGAAGACGCCATGCGCCGCGAAACGGTCCAGGACCCGGTCGCGAACCTCGCGCGCGAGTCCGGGATTCCTGATCGGGTTGTAGCGGGTCGGTGAGCGCGGCAGGACGGAGAGCAGGGCGATCTCCCCCAGGGAGAGGGTGTCCGGGGCCTTGCCGAAATAATGCCAGGCCGCTGCTCCGACTCCGACCACATTGGAGCCGAAGGGTGCCAGATTGACGTACCACAGCAGGATTTTTTCCTTGGGATGATGCCAGCACAGCTGCAGGGCGCGCAGCGCCTCCACGATCTTGGCCCCCAGCGTGCGCGGACGCGGGTCGGCCAGACGGGCGACCTGCATGGGGATGGTCGAGGCTCCGCTGATGATCCGTCCGTGCCGGACATTGATCCACAGTGCGCGCATTACGGACAGCGGATTGATGCCCGGATGCAGGTAGAAATGGCGGTCCTCGGAATCAATGAGGGCCGCGGTCAGCTCCGGGGAGACTTCGCTCAGGCTCAAGGGGAACCGCCACATCCCGTCGTCGGCCAGAAAGAAGCGCAGCGGCTTGCCGTCCCGGTCCAGGACGCGGGTGGCGGCGGGTGCGTTCAGGCGTTCCATGGGAAAGGGGAAGAGGCGGTCCAGGAGCAGCCCCAGGCATGCCGCGAGCCCCAGCGCCAAAATGAGGATCGCGGTGGCCCTGCGCCATGGAGCCGCCGCGATCCGCAGGAATCTGCTCATGGGGTGGGCGCTTCCCTCTGGACGGTGATGGCCTGAAGCGTTCCTGCGGCGCGCAGGCCGGGATGATACATGGCCTCGGCCTGTACCGGAGGCAGCGCGAACCGTCCCGGGGTGATCGCCCTGAGCACGCTGTAGCGCGTTTTCCAGCCCTTTCCGTCCAGGCTGGTGAAGACGAGAATGCGGTCGTCACGCAGATCCTGATGGCCTTCCATGAGGGGCTCATCCACCATCCAGTCCAGGCGTTCCGTGGTTGCCAGGCGGGGATTCTCCACTTCCAGACCCGCAGGCAGCAGGCTCTGCACGACCACGTTGTCGATGAGTCCGGAGGTACTGCGCACCCGGGTGCGCATGACGATCAGGTCGCCCTGGCTTACGCTGTCGTCCATGAGGGCCTGCCCGTCTTCGCGCAGCAGCGTCTGTTCCACTTCAATTCCCCGGCTGAAGGGGGCATGGGACTCGGCCCTGGGCGTGGCCGAAGTCAGCACGGTGGCGAAGACGGTCCGGTCGGCAGGCGTCTTGTCCAGGGTCAGCGCGCCTGCGGTCTCGATGCCCTCGCGCATGAAGAGCTTCGTGTCCTCGAATGCATGCGCTCCGTCGGGCCAGGTCAGGGTGCCCGCAAAGGGACGGCCGTCATCCAGGGTGGTCAGGTATTTGCCCATGGCCATGAAAGCCAGGCTCGTCTCCTGGGTCGAATGCCATTGGTTGCTTCCAAGTTCCCCTGCGAGGCGGGTCGCGAGCTCCGGCAGACGGGGATCGTCGGGCACGCTTTCAAGGAGGATGAGCGCGATGAGAGCCCTGTCCCGCAGGCCCGAGCCAAGGTTGCCCCCGCTCTCCCGGCGCGCGTCGTCGACGGCCGGAGCCGCGTGCAGGAGCGCAAAGCCCGCGTCGTGGTTGTTCGTCTGCAGATAGGCCCCGGCCAGAAGGGTCCTGGCCATGCCGCTCAGGGATTTTCCAAAGGTCGCGCGCAGATAGTCCTGGCTGCCGAGGTTGGGCTTCTTGCCCAGAGCCAGGACATAGAGCGCGTAGGCGGCCTGCTCGGTCTTTTGCTGCGTGCTCCCGGTTTCGGGATTTGCCAGTGATTCAAGGTAATAGAACGCGTCTTCGAGCATGCGTTCGGGGATCGTGTGCCCGGCCAGGCGGGCTTCCAGCAGGAAATGGCACACATAGGCCGAAACCCACGGGTCGGGATCGCTGTCTCCCGGCCAGAATGCGTAGCCGCCGGACGGGGTCTGCATGGTCTGCAGGCGGCGGATGGCCACCTGCACCAGCCCTGTTGGACCGTTGGCGTTGAAGCGTCCCGGCGCCAGTTCCCGGGCCAGGGCCCCGAAGTGCAGCAGCGGGAAGGCCTTGGACACGGTCTGCTCGGCGCAGCCGTACGGATAGCCGAGCAGGTTCTCCAGATGTCCGGAATAGCGCATGAGCGGACGGGTGGAGAGGAGCACCGTGCGCCTGGCCGAACCCGGCAGGAAGTTCTCCGGCACCGGCGCACTGATTTCTCCCGTAGCCGTCTCAAGGGCCGTGGTCTCCATGGTCCGGGTTACGGGCAACGGGGAGCGCTGATCGAGCTCTTCTCCGGCCGTGGCGGTCTCGCCGCCTCCCGTGGCAGTAAAGGTCAGGGTGACCTTACCTTCCTCCGTGCCGCAGCGCAGGGGCAGATAGACGGTGTCTTCCTGCCCGGGTTCAAGGGTCAGGGGGGCGGGCAGGTCTCCAAGAGAGGCCGGTCCGGTCAGGTTCGCGCTGATCTGGAAGGAACCGCCGGAGGGCGTGTCGTTGCGCAGGGTCAGGGGGATCTCGATCTCGTCCCCAAGGGACAGGAAGCGGGGCAGGGTCGGGGTCAGGACCAACGGCGTGCGCACGCGGGTCATGGCGGTGCCCGTGCCGAAGCTCTTGCCCTGGTTGGCGACGGCGACGATGCGCAGCGCGCCCTGGAAATCAGGCAGGCGGACGCGGTGCCTGACGATTCCGGTGTGGCCGGCGTCGAGCACTCCGGACCAGAAGGTCACGGGCTTGACCCGGCGGATGCCTTCGGTGCGCATGAACGAGGAGGCCCCGCCCAGATCGTCGCCGCCGCCAGCCAAGGGGCGCGATGCGCCCACATGCGGGAACATGAAGGCGAAGTTGTCGTAGCTGATCACGTCCAGGGCGCGCTGGGCGTAGAAATGGGCGAAGGGATCCGGGTTTCTGCCCCCGGCCAGCTGCATGATGCCTTCGTCGACCACGGCCACGGTTACCCGCGAGCGGGGCTTGGCCTGGACCCGGATTTCAAGATCCGTCAGTGGCCGGACCTCGTCCGGGACGTCGACGCGCAGGCCCATGCGATTGGAGAGGCTGTCCACGAAAATGGGTATGGCCCCGAAGGCCCGACCAGCGCTTCCGGGAGCGATGTCCGTGGCCCGGCGGACCAGGGTGGCCGTGAGATGCACGTTGGGCTGCCATTCCTCGCGTACGGGGATGCGCAGCTGGCCCGTGTTTCCGTTCAATTCCACGATTTCAAGATATTCCACGTCCCGGCCTTCGACAGTGACCAGCACCTTGCCCGCAAACGGCGAGCGGATCTGGATGGAGGCCGTCTCCCCGGCCACATACCCGTCCTTGTCCGGGATCAGCTCCAGCCGGGCCGGATTCTTGACCGCCCAAGGCGAGTAGCCCCAGCCGCCGCAGTAGAATTCCAGCTCCGAGGCCGCCCCGCTTGCAGGGTCGCTCAGGCGCACGCGGTAAGACCCGTAGTCCGGAGGCGTGACGGAGAAGGAGCCTGCGCCGTCGCCCGGCGTCACTCGCTGGGTCGAGATCTCAACGGGATTGCGGACGGATTCGTAGCTGAAACCGGACTGCGTCCGGCGCATGACCGTCTGCCACTGGTCCTGGAACAGGGTCGCAACCAGCTCCGGGTGTGCAGTCCTCTCGCCTTCGGGGCTCACCGTCACGAATTCGAACACGGCCTGTTTGCGCGGGGCAAGCTCCATGGACCCTGGCCGTTTGATGCCGGGATAGAGGGCGTAGGCGTGCACGGGTATGCGCTTTCTGGCGGTCACGCCGCGTCCGCCCTGTTCGCGCACACGGCCCGTGAATTCGGCCCAGAGCGCGAGCGGCGGGGTCAGATCCTGCGGGATGCTCACGTCAAAGGAGGCCCGCCCGTCGGCATCCAGGCGGCCATCGGTGGCCAGCAGCGGCAGGGGTTCGAAGCTCCTGCCAGGGTCGCCGAAGCTGTAGTCCTCAAAACCTTTGGGCGAGAAATCGGCGGCCAGCAGCCGCGCCTTGACCGTCACGGCGAGGTTTGAGGCCGGCGGGCCGAAAAGATAGCGCGACACGACCTCAAAGGGCAGGCTGACCCCGGGTTTGCCCGTGGAATCCGCAGAGGCGATTTCGACGCTCAGACGGTCGGGGATGAATTCTTCCACCTGATAGGCATAGGAACCGATGACCTGCCCGCCGCTCAGGGCCTGCAGAAGATAGTGCCCGGTCAGGGCCCAGTCCGGGATGTCAAGGCTCAGCCCGGCCATGCCCCGGTCCAGGACCAGGTTGAGCGTGCGCAGCAGGCGTCCTTCGGGATCGCGCTGTTCCAGGGTCACGGGCAGGTCGGGCGGAGTGCCGATGCGCCCGTCCCGGACCAGCAGCGCTGCGTCCAGGGTTTCGCCGGGACGATAAATGTCGCGCTTGCCGTAGATGTAGGCCTGCAATCCGGCCTGACTGAGGGATGTACCGCTGACGTCGAGTCCCGTGGTGTCGATGCGGAAGCGGTCCAGAAAGATGAAGCTGAAGTCCTCGCCATGCCGTGCCAGGATCATGGCCGGCGAGCCGAGCTCGTCGTCATGTCCGGCGTAGGGGATGCGGGCCAGGCCTTCGGCGTTGGTGCGGGTGGTGCCGAGGATCTGGTTCCTGAAGCTCAAAAGCGTCAGTTCCACGCCGCCCAGGGCGCGAAGATCCTGGACGGAATTGGCCCAGATCAGAAAGCCCGCGCCGTCCTCCTTGGCCACCAGGCCGATGTCCGTGCGCAGAACCCAGCGCGTGGCGCCGCGATAATCCGCGGGCAGGCTCAGGCCAAGCTTGTAAAGGCCCGGACGCTGGTCGGGGATGAGTTCCGACATGGACAGGGTCCGCTCCTGCACCTTGTTCGGCGCGGAGGTTACGCTGAAGGTTTCGCGGTGGACTTCGCTGCCCAGGTGATACGGCACGGAGTCCCGCGCGGAGGTGCTGTCGAAGATGGAATAGCCGTAGTCCTGAAAGAGGGTGCTCAGGTTGTTGGGGAAGATCCGGCTCACGGTCAGTTCCACCGAGTCGGCGTTGACGTATTCGACCTCAAGAAGCCCCTGTCCCTGACGCGGCAGGAACATGCCGGCGGACGAAAAATCCACGCTCGGCGGCAGGTCCGGCATGCGCAGGGTCTGCTCGAAGGGTGCCTCCAGCAAGGCTCCATCCTCGGCTTTGAGGCCCTTGGCGATACGGATCGTGCAGGTGCTACCGGGCTCGAACTTGCCGCCGAGGGAGGCGGTCTTGCCGTGTGCGGAGATCGAGGTCCGGGTCTCGGGTTCGATGCGCAGCAGTTCGCGGATGGCGGCGGCGCTGACGGGTGCTGAAAATTCAAGGTCGATGCGTGACTGGTCCTTGTCGGCCTGGGGGCTGACGTCGACGATGCGCAGCACCGGATCCAGACGCAGTTCGATGTCCCGCCTGAATTCCTGCCCCAGGGACAGGCTCTTTTCGGCCACGGTCAGTTCCGGAGCCAGGCGCAGGGTCAGGATGCGCCCGGCCGTATCCTTGCGCACGGGCGCGCTGCGGAAGCCGAAGCTGGTGGTGCGCCACTGGGTCAGGAGTGAAAGTTCGACTGGGTCGCCGCCTGCTTCGCTCAGGCTCATGGCGGCCAGCAGGCTGGCCGGGTCCACGGGTGCGTTGAAGACGACCCGGCCCTCCAGTTCGACCATTTCCGGCCCGGCCTCCGAGGCCAGTTCGTTGACGGTCATCTCCTGCACGGCAAAGCTTCCGGTGCGGATGAGTCGCGTGCGTTCCGCGCGCAGGAGTTCGTCCGGAAAGACAGCGGGGCTCAAGGTCAGCGAGTACTGCATGTCCAGCGGCAGGGGCGTCTGGGCTAAAAACTTCAGGGTGTAGGGATTGGTCCACACCCATTGCCCCTCGGCACTGGGTTCTATGCCTGCGGGCGCGGCCTGCGCGCGAATGGTGTCCGGGACGGGCTGATCGAATTCCACGGCCAGGGTGGTGCGCATGGCGCTGTCGAGGCTGACGCCGACCACGGAAAGGGGCTTGGGCCCATCGCCAGATTCCCTGTTCCAGAGCAGCCAGGCCTGGCCTGCAATGACCAGAAGGAGCAGGGCAATGATCCAGTTTTTGGGAGTGGACATGAGAACCTCGCGCGCGTGAAGATGAATGTTGGATTCCCTGCATAGGCAAGGATCGGATCAAAAAGCAAGGCATCGCTTTTCAACAGACGTACTTTGCTCTAAATGACGTGCATACACATACTACCATGGAGGAATCATGATCGTTTTTCTTGTCCTGCTCGCCTTGGCTGTCGCCATTCTACTGTGGGTCATCCTCCTCTACAACAGCCTGGTGCGCATGCGCAACATGGTGCAGGAAGCCTGGAGCGGGATCGACGTGCAGCTCAAGCGGCGCACGGATCTGATTCCCAACCTCGTGTCCACGGTAAAGGGGTACGCCGAGCACGAGAAAGGCACTCTGGAAGAGGTCATCCGATTGCGCGGGGTGGCTCAGAACGCGCAGGGCGTGGGCGAGACGGCCCAGGCACAGGGGCTTCTGGGGGCTGCGCTGGGCAAGCTTTTCGCCCTGGCCGAGAACTATCCCGACCTCAAGGCCAACGCCAATTTCGCCCAGTTGCAGGCTTCCCTCAGCGAGATAGAAGAGCAGGTGCAGCTCGCCCGACGCTATTACAACGGCGCAGTGCGGAATCTGAACATCGCAGTGGAGTCCTTTCCCTCCAATCTGATCGCCGGGCGTTTTGGTTTTGAAAAGGCCGAATTCTTCGAGCTGGAAAGCCCCTCGGAACGGGCCGTGCCCAAGGTGGAGTTTTAGGGTGGCGGGCCTGCGAACACGGGTACTCCTGGCCGCGCTGCTCACGCTGCTTTCATGCGCGCCCCTGTCCGCCCAGACCGAGCGGATTCTTGATTTTTCATCATTGGTGCTCATCGATCCGGACGGCTCCATGGTGGTTACGGAGACCATTACCGTCCAGGCTGCCGGGGAGCAGATCAAACGCGGGATCGTGCGCGAGTTTCCCACGCGTTATACCGGGCGGGATGGAAACACGGTGCGTGTCGGATTCACGCTTCTGGACGTGAAGCGTGACGGCGTGACAGAGCCCTACCACACCGAGAACAAGTCCAACGGGGTGGCCATTTATGTAGGCAGCAAGGATGTCTTTCTGCAGCCGGGGCGATATTCCTATACCCTCATCTACCGCACCACCCGGCAATTGGGTTTTTTCGAGGAGCATGACGAGCTCTACTGGAACGTCAACGGCAACGGCTGGCGGCTGCCCCTGGACCGGGTCAGTTGCGAGGTGCGCCTGCCGGGCGAGGCCCGGGCCCTTGAGGCCGTGGCCTACGAAGGGCCCATGGGCAGCACGGACAGCTGGACGTTTCCGGTCAGCGGCCGGCAGGTGGTTACCTTCGCGTCCTCGCGGCCATTCGCTCCCGGTGAGGGGCTGACCATAGCCGTATCCTGGCCCAAGGGTATTGTGACTCCTCCCTCTGCCACGGAGCAGGCGACGCAGGTTCTGAACGAGAGCGGGGGATTGCTTTTTGCGGGCCTCGGGACCTTTTTGCTCGGCATCTATTACGTGCTGGCCTGGATGAAGGTCGGGCGCGACCCGGCCAAGGGCGTGATCATTCCACGCTTTGCTCCGCCGCGCGGTTTTTCCCCGGCCATGGTGCGCATGCTGACGCGCATGAAGTTCGACAACACGGCTTTCAGCGCAGGCGTGGTCAACATGGCGGTCAAGGGGGCGCTGAGGATCGGGGACAATTCGAAGATGCGCCTGACGCTGGCCGACCATCCTCCGGCAGGCCTCTCTGAGGGGGAGCGGGCGGCCTGGGACGAATTGCGCAGGGCCGGAACAGTCATCGAGCTTGAAAACGTGAACCACAAGGTGGTCAGCGGGGCCCGGCGGGCCATGAAGAACAAGCTCGGCAAGGAACTGTCCTCCAATTATTTCCTGACCAACACGGGCTGGCTTGCGCCGGGGGTAGGCATCACCCTGGCCTCGGTGGCGGGCATGGTCTTGAGCGCCTCCGTTCCGCCAGGAGCACTCTTCATCTGCGTGTGGCTGACGTTCTGGACTTTCGGCTGCTTCATGCTGGTGCGCCAGGTAGTTGTCGCGTGGCAGGGAGGAGGTGTCCGGGGCAAGGCCTCGGCCCTGTTTCTGTCCGTCTTTACATTGCCTTTTCTGGGCGGTGAGGCGGTTGGATTGTGGCTTCTGTCCAGCCAGTTGGGGGTTGCGGCGGTGCTGGGGTTTGGGGGCATGATTTTCATGAATGCGCTTTTCTATGAGCTTCTGAAAGCGCCGACTCGTATCGGCCGTCTGACCCTGGACGAGATTGAGGGCTTCAGGCTTTACCTCTCCGTGGCCGAAGAGGACCGATTGAACTTCATTCATCCTCCCGATGAGACTCCCGAGCTGTTTGAGAAGTTCCTGCCCTACGCCATGGCGCTTGGGGTTGAAAATCAGTGGGGAGAGCGTTTTGCGGGTCTGCTGGAGCGGGCCGGATACGATCCGGGCTGGTATGAAGGCCGACGCTGGAACAGCATGCATCCGGGCCTGTTCGCTTCGGGCCTTGGGCGGGGCATGGAGTCCGCCATATCCTCGGCCTCGTCAGCGCCGGGCAGTTCCTCGGGCATGGGCGGAGGCGGCTCGTCCGGCGGAGGCGGCGGTGGAGGCGGCGGGGGCGGATGGTGATTTCATGACATGAGAAACGCACGAGGGCCGGTTCAGGCGAACCGGCCCTCGTACGTTTCAGGCGTTCGGACAGCGCAACATCGCCGGATGGTTCAGGCCACTTCCCCTACAAACTCCACGTAATCTTCCATGGTAAGTTCCAGTTCGGCGACCTTGATCTCGGAAAGGTCCAACTGGATCGCTTCGGGGCTGGTCGCCAGGTCGATGTCCGGGGTGTGCATGAGCCCGATTCCGGCCTTGGCCAGGACCTTGTTGGCCAGGCTGACTATGAGCAACACGATGTCCCGGCCGTCCATGTTCTCGTCATGATGGTTTTCGGCCACGGCGCAGTAGATTTCAGGCAGATTCCAGGTCTTGAGCAGTTGCGCGCCGATGCTTTGGTGCTGGGTTTCGAGGACTTCCTGGATGAAGGACTGCGGAACTGTCTCGCCCAGCTGCCCGCTTTTTTTCAGGTCGGCGATGGCCATGAGCAGGAAGGCCTTGCCGATGTCGTGCAGGAGACCTGCGAAAAAAGCCTCGTTCATCTTGCTCGGCAGCCGGCATTCCTTGGCGATCCATTTTGCGCCAAGGGCGCAGGCCACGGAGTGGATCCAGAGTTGATCCATGTATTCGCGGATAAAGGAATCCTGGGTGCTGAAGGACTGTTTCTGGGTCAGCAGGGTGACCAGGTTGGAGACCTCCGCCAGGCCGAGGCGGACCATGGCGTTTCTGACCGTGGTCACTTCGATCATGCCCCGGTAAAAGGACGAGTTCGCCACCTTGAGGAGCTGACCGGCTATGGCCGGATCGCGCAGGATCTGTTTTTCGATGATCTGCATGTCCGGATCCGGCTTTGCCATCTCCTGCTGGATGGCAAGGCCTGTGCGATTGAACGGCGGGAGCTGCGCCTTGTCCGAGTTCACATGCTCCATGAGGATTTCGATAAAAGACTTGGCCTCGTTCATTGCTAAACTCCGAGCAGGCGGCGGGTTTCTTCCAGAGGGCGTGGTTTGAGAACAAGAGGCAGGCAGCGCATGACCTCTTCCAGGGTGGTGAGGCCTTCGGCGGCCTTGACCAGACCTTCTTCGAAAAGTGTCACAAGCCCCGCGCTCTCCAGGGCGATCTTGCGGATGTCGAAGCTGGTCCGCCGTTCAAGGATGGCGGCGCGGACCATTTCATCGAGAATGAGCAGTTCGAACACCGCGATGCGGCCCCGGTAGCCCGTGTAACGGCAGTGGGAACAGCCCGCGCCCTTGCGAAAATTGGAGCCCTGGATCGAGGTCTGCGTGTAGCCGAAAAGCTGCAGCTCGCCCGGGCTCGGCTTGTACGGCTGGGAGCACTCCGGACAGATGCGCCGCAGGAGTCGCTGGGCGACCACGCTGACCACGGTGGAGGAGATGAGGAAAGCCTCGATGTCCATGTTCATGAGCCGGATCAGGCCGCCGATGGAGTCTTCGGTGTGGAAGGTGGTCAGGACCTTGTGCCCGGTCAGGGCTGCCTGCACGGCCACCTCGGCCGAATAGTTGTCGCGGATCTCGCCGATGAGGATGACATCCGGGTCCTGGCGCACGATGTGGCGCAGGGTCTCCTCGAAGGTCAGGTTGATCTTGGGGTCGATGGAGCACTGGGAGATGCCCGGGATGACGTATTCCACCGGCTCTTCGGCGGTGATGATGGACAGGAGCGGGGTATTCAGGTGGTGAATGCAGCTGTAGACCGTGGTCGTCTTGCCCGAGCCCGTGGGGCCGGTGATGATCACTACGCCGCTCGGCCGGGACAGCGCCCCGTCGAGAAAGCGCTTGAGTATCTTCGGGTACATCCCGATGCCAGTGATGTCGATGAGGTTGCCCTGGCGGTTCAAAAGCCGCAGCACGATGGCCTCGCCGTGGATGGTCACATAGAAGGAGGCCCGCATGTCCAGTTCGCCGCCGGGGTATTCGAACAGGATGCGCCCGCCCTGGTGCCGGCGCTTTTCGGCGATGTCCGCCTTGCACATGATCTTGATGCGGCTCGAGATGTTGGGGATTATCTCGCGCGGGAAGTCCTTGTAGGGTTCGAGCACCCCGTCGCGCCGGAAGCGGATGCGCAGACGGTCCGGGAGGGGCTCCATGTGGATGTCGCTGACATCGAGGTCGATGGCGTCAAGGATGATGCGCTCCACGATGCCCGAGGCCGAATCGTCATCAACGGATTCCTTGTTCTGAGAGCCGCGCTCGAAGCGCTGGTAGGTCTCGACGATGGATTCGCGCGTGGCGATGGCCGGCAGGATGCCTTCTGGAAAGATGGTGCGCGCCTCTTCCTGGTCGTCCAGGTCCAGGACATTGGCAAAAGCCACGACGACCTGGTGCTCCTGCCTTTCAATGGGCACATAGCTCGCCTTGTTCCGGTACGTGACCGGAATCTGGTGCAGAAGGGAGATGTCGAGGTTTGTGAATCTGGGATCCACGAATGGGTAGCCAAGCTGCAAGGAAAGTGCTTCAAGGAGCTTGAATTCCTTGATGAAATTATTGTTGACCAGGACTTCGCCCAGCTTCTGCGGGGTCTTGCTGGTACGCTGTATCTGAAAGGCGGCTTCAAGATCCGCCTCGCTGATCAGCCCGAGCTCAAGGAGCAGGCTGCCGATGCGCATGGACAGCTTGTTCTTGCGGATGGCTGCGGTAACCTGGTCCCCGGTTACATACCCGAGTTCCTTGACGATTTCGAGCAGGGGCTTGGGACGGACGAGTTTTTTGCGCAGCCGTGAGGCGTGGAGCGCCTGCGCGTCCGTGAGGAGTCCTTCCTTGATGAGTATGCCAATGAGTTCGCCGTGGGTAGTTGGTTCGCTGGTCTTGGGATTATCCTTCGGCATCGGGGCTCCACGGTGAGAGTTGATCAGTAGCGACAAGGTCTTACAGAGAGAAAATTATGGAGTCAAATTGAGCAGGCAACTCTCTTTTGTCAGACGTGGAATTCATTTTGGGGAACTCGCAGGCAGGCGGACATGAAAAACGCAACCCTGGCCCGAAGTGGACTCCACGCTGATGGAGCCGCCCATTTTCGAGAGCAGGTCCCGGCAAATGGACAGTCCAAGGCCGGTGCCCTTGCCGGCAGCCTTGGTGGTGAAAAACGGTTCGAAAATGTTCGGCAGGATATCTTCGGGGATGCCCTGTCCATTGTCCTCGACATCGATGCGCACGAAGCTGTCTTCGTGGGAGGAACGCAATTGCACCAGCCCGTTGTCCTTCTCGATGGCGTCGATGGCATTGTTGACGAGGTTCAGTATGATCTGCTGAATTTCGGTGGGTGAACTCTCGACTTCCCCCACCTTGGGATCAAGGGCCAGCCTGATTTCCACGTCCCGGTATTTGGCCTTTTGCCGCGCGAATCCGGCAATGTCCTCCAGCAGCGAGTTGATATGCACCACCTTTGTCGTGGTGTCGGCCTTGCGCGCGAAGCTGAGCAGCTTGTGCGTGATCTCCCGGCAGCGATGTCCCTGGGTGGTGATGGTCAGCAGGGACGAAAAGATTTCCTCGGTGTTCTCCTGGCTGTGCGGGTCGTCCGATTTGAGCAGGTCCTGGATCCAGCCCGCGTTCTCCATCATGATGGCCAGGGGATTGTTGATCTCGTGCGCGACACCGGCCGCAAGCTCCCCGATGGCGGCCAGTTTGCCCGCATCCATGACCTGCTTTTGCATCTGCTGCAGTTCCCGTTCGGCTTTTAGCAGGCGCTGCTCCGTTCGCTTGGCCAAGGCCAGCGCGGTAATGATGACGCCGATGCACCCGGCGATGATGATGGCCAGGGCCAGCAGGCGGGCTTTGTGCAGCGGTTGCAGCAGCTGATCCTTGGGCTGGCGGATGGCCAGGATGTTGCCAGTGGTTCGCAGCGGCGCGCAGCCGTAGAGATTGGTCTGGCCGCTGGCGTCCTTGGCTTCCAGGACCACGGGCCTGCCTTCGGGGAAAATTTGCTGGGCAAGCAATAGCGTTGTTTCCCGGCTGTCCGGTTCGGCGCCGCTGGCAGCGCTGTATGCGCCCTGGCGGTCCAGGAAAAATGCGCCTCCGGTTCCTCCGGGATGGAAGAGGCGGATCTTTGCCTGGATCAGGTCCGGATCGAGGTGGGCCCGCAGCAGCCAGGCCGTCTGCTCGGAGGTGATGCGCACGGCAAGGAAGCAGTATGTCTCGCATAGCGCCAGATTGCTGACAAACTGGGGGCGGCTTATGGCCTGCGCGAACCACGACTCTTTGGCCGGGACCGGCTGCGAACTTTCGTTCCCGGTGCCGGCGATGATCGTGCCGCTTGCGTCGACAAGATCAAGGCCCAGGAAGACGCCCTGATAGGCGTTTTGCAGGGAGTGTAGACGGGCGCGCAGATGGCCGGGGTCCGACAGCTCCGCTATGGACGCCGAGTCGGTTTCCTGGCGGAGATTGGCGATCTTTTCTTCGAGAAAACCGTCCAGGTTCTGGACCGAATTCATTGCCTTTTCAGCCAGGAGCACCTGGGTTTTTTCCCGGTATGCAGCATCGTAAAAAACATAGCCCAGGGTCGCGATGCACAGGAGCGGCACTACGGCAACCAGAATGGACAGGACGGTCAATTGACCGCTCATGAGACGGGGAGACGTGATGCTTTTGTTTGTCCGGGCTGAGTTGTCTTTGACTGGAGAGGATTGGATCATGGTCCGTCCGAAAGATGCGGGTCATTTGTCCCGGTTTCGAATGTCCTGTCGCCAGGAGTTGAGGGGTGCGCAGCATCCTCCGCCGGCGTGTTGATTGTGGCGGATTCCGTCCCCGGACTCGCCTTCGAGCATGGTCAGGCACAGGTAGCGCCCTGCTTCATGGCTCCAGAAAAGTTCGGGACAGCGAGGCAGATAGCCGTGGCGGCGCGAGGAATCGGTGCACTGGTCATGCAGACAGCACCACCCACATCCAACACAGGGCAGATACGACATGCGATTCTCCGTGTGTTGGGGGCTGTGTCGGAACATGGGCCTGCCATGCAAGCCCTAAGTGGAGGCTAGCTCAAGGGCATGTGATGGTAAAGTGAATTCTGGGAATTGGGAGCATCCGTCATGATTTGGTTGCACAAAACGTTTGCGCGGGGCTTCGGGATGATCGTGCCGGCAGGTTGTGTGGCCGGGAAACTGACGCAGGTGGCTGCGAAATGGAAGGACCGGGGCATTTTGGCCCCGGTCCGGGTGACTGGAATCAGAGCTGTCTGAGAATGTTGGGATGATGGAATTCGTCGAACATGTCCTCGGTGTGGCAAGCCGCGCAGTTGCCCTTGCTCCCGATGGGGCCTGGGTGGCCCTGGTACTGCAACGGCTGGATCGCATCGAGATCCGGGTGAAACGCGTTGGCGGCCGGATATTCGGCGTGGGTCGAGCCGTGGCAGGATTCGCACATGAGCCCCGCGTCGTCGGTGCGCATGCGATAAAGCCCTTGCGGTCCGCGTACCCATTGGTTGAAGGCTGAAGGCTGCGCATCTTGCGGCGGTTCAAAGTCCACGTGACAGCTCAGGCAGTCCGGTTGGTCGTTCCATGGCGTGCGAGGCTCGATTTCTTCAACGGAGGCGACCAGTCTGGGCTTGATATGACGCATGAGCAGGTCGGCCTTGGGCTTGCCTGCCTCTTTTTCGGCCTTGAGCAGGGTCAGGGCGTGGTCTTCCAGGGTGCCGTGGCAGCTGACACAGGTCACTCCCTTGCTCGCATGCGCGCCACGGGCGCAATAGGTGTAGCTGTCCGGGCCGGTGGGATGGCAGGAATGGCAGGGTTCGGCGCCGGGAGCTTCGGACAGGTAGTTGGCGTGGAATCCGTGGATGGCGGCCGGGAGGTTCAAGAGCTCCGGTTTGCCTTCTGCCTTGAGCAGCGGATCGGGATGGCAGCTCTGGCAAAGCACCGGCTTGCCTGCTTCCGCCTGGGGCAGCAGACCGGTCTTGTGACGCCGGTCATGTCTGGCCAGGACATCCGAGGCCGTCAGCACGGAGATGCCCATGGCACCGTCGTGTCGCCACGTTCCGCCGTGACAGTTCTTGCAGCCGATCTCGGTAGAGACCGGGGCCACGACCTTGGTGCCGGCCAGGACCTTGCCGGTCTTGGCATCCCTGGCTTCAAGATTGAAGACGGGATAGGGGTTGATGGTGCCGTCGTCCGTGTAGGGCAGGACGGGGATGCCGTCGGCCAGAAAGGTCAGGCTCTGGTCGTTTGGCTTCATCACGCCCGACATGCCCAGGCCCTTGGCGCTGACGTTCGGTGCCAGCTCCTTGCCCACCAGCGAAGGTGCGTAATTCCAGAATTCCACATGGTTGCTCGGATTTTCGAAGCCCGCCGGGGCCGTGAAGGTAATTTCCACGCCCTCGGTCACGAGCTCGGGCACCGGGCCGCGTCGGATGAGCTGCGCCATCAGGGTGCTGCCCGGAGGCAACAGGGAGAAGCGGCTGTCACTGTCGGAGATGCATTTTTCGCCCAGGGTGCACCAGGCCAAAAGTACGTACTCGTCGTCCTGGGCATCGAAGGCCGGGATTTCAAGTTCGAGTTCGGGGCGGGGTCGGGTTTGTTTCGTGACCTCGGGGGCGCCGATCAGGTCATGCACGATGTAGGAGGCCAGGGCCTTGCGCTCCTGCGGCGTGCCCGCAAAACGCGGCATGTAGGAATATATCTTGCCCATGCCCGCGATCTGGGCTTCGAGGCCCACGGTTCCGAATTGCGCGGCCAGGCGTTTGATGTTGTGCAGGGGGCCGCCGATGGAGTGGCAGGCTGCGCACTGGCCTCGAAAAATCTCGCGACCCGCGGCCCTGGCGTTTTCAGGGGTGATCTCCCGGTTTTGGTGCCAGCTCGAGGTTTGCAGAAAGCCCTCGGCGGAGATGGCGTCTTCGGTGCCGGCCAGGATGGCGTTGGAGTACATGTAGCCATGGATCAGGTAGGGTCTGCGTCCGGCTTCACGCATGGTTTCAAAGCAGCCCATGTACAGCAGGCCTATGACGAGCAGGACCAGGGCCATGGGGCGCTTGATTGCGGCCGGCATGCGTACGGCCATGGCCAGGCCTGCGGCAAAAAGGATCGCCGATATCCACAGGAATCCCTGCATGTACGGGCCGATTTCCGGGTTCGCACCGAGGACCATGGCCTGCGGGCCTTCGGGCAGCACGCTCACGTACCACCACCCCGACAGAAGCAGAAAGGCGAAGGGGGCCAGCAGCCAGGTCGCGCAGTAGCGGACCAGGGTTTCACGGGTCTGGGGATCCTTTTCCCAAGTGGCGGTCACGAAGCCGTAAAGTCCGGCCAGGATGATGGCAATAAAGGTTCTGAAGGCCAGTGCCGGCCAGAAGGAGGGGTTGAAGAGTCCGTCCCAGAAGTCTCTTGTCTCCAGCCAGTCCCCGGGAGTCAGCATGAAACCGATGATCCCGTTGATCATGAAGAGCGACATCCACCCGAAGAAGAAATAGAGCCAGCCGATGGTGAGATGGTTGCGTCTCCCCATTTTTCCAAAGGTGTAGAAATAGATGAACAAAGACACGATTTCGCACAGGAAAAAGACCCATTCGATGGCCCAGGCAAAGACGAAGGTGTGGATGAGCTGGGTCGTGGCCGCGGGCGCGACCAGTGAGATGATGAACCAGATGCCCACTCCGGTGATTCCGCCCAGGACCATGGTCACCAGCAAAAAGAATTTGGTATGCCGTTTCGTGTAGTCGATGATGGGCTGGGAGTCCCGGCGGTAGCCGAGTTGTTCGGTCAGAACGAGAAAGAGCCCTCCGCCCACGGCAAAGTGGGCGATATAGACATGAAAGACGGCAATCAGCGCGATCATCAGCCCGCCGCCGGCCCAGTGGAGTTCCCAGATTGGAAAGTTCATGAGCGCACCTCCGAGTCCGTGGCGGCGGTACGGAGCATCCAGGCAATGATGCACAGCCCGGCCGCCAGGGTCAGGATGAAAAGGACAAGCGGGAGATATTCGCCGGTGACGACGCGGTCGCTCACCTCAAAATATGGGGTCAGGTAGGCGTCCCGGACCAGGTCCCGCAGAAAGAGCATGAGGATTATGGTGGCGAGGGACAGGGTCGCCGTCGCGCCCGCGTTGTAGCGAAGGGCGTTGCTGATGCTGAAAATTCCGATGGTCGCGCCCGTGACAAAAACAAGGGTGTGCGGCAGGGAGCCGCCCAGCAGGAGAGCCGTGACGCGGTCGGGCAGGGCAGTGAGAAACCACAGGCCCAGCGCCATCTGCACCATGGTCGTGTAGGCGTACCAGTTCATGCCGTGTCGGACCCAGCGCTGGGCCCCGGGATCGTTTTTGACCTTGAATCTGTAGAAGAGAGCCAGCGCCAGACCCGCCACCGCCACCGATGACGCGACGAAGTGCAGGTAGCGCGGCAGTACGGTCGGATCGGATGTGTTGAGCAGCGTGCCCCATGGATTGTCAAAATATGCGTCCCAGCTGGCGGGGTTGAGCATGAGGGTCATGTTGAGGGTGAATATCAAGGCCGTGGCCAGCAGGCATACTGTGGCCAGGCCGATGAAGACAGTGCGCAGGCCGCCAAGCGAGACGTAGCTGAAATCATAGATGTAGGCGCTGGCGTAGGCGATGATGATCAGCCCCACGACCGACAGCCAGTAAACAGCCATGAGCACGCTGCTGGTGTAGATGAACTGCCCGTAGAGCACCTGTATGAAGAGCAGGGGCGCCACTCCGAAATTGACGGCAAAAGCGATGGTGAAGGGCAGCTTGACGGAAATGGATTTGGTCAGAGACTCGGTTTCAGTCTTGCCTCGCAGATGATGGACCAGTGCGATGATGGACGCGCCGAGCATGACGTTCATGACCAGGATGTGCAGGATGAACGTGGAAACCTGAAAGAGGTAGAACCAGCCCCATTCCACCGGAATGGGCAGGGCCTGGGGGATGAGATTGGTGGGATCCATGAACTTCTCCGTGTTGTTGGTGTGCTGCTTGCCAGAAAAAACTTTTCCGCGAAGGTTTCATCTATCCAATTTAGTCATAGGCGTCAAAAGTTGCTCGCATTATTTCGGGTCTGTGCTTGAAAATCCGAGTTTCTGCGTTGCCGCGATCACGCGGTGTCCTGTTTTTTGAGCAATTCTTCAAACTGTGCGGCGGGAACCGGGGGCGAAAACAGATATCCCTGCCCAAGTTTGCACCCCAGTGATTTGAGCTGCTGGAGTTGCTCCCCGGTCTCTATGCCTTCGGCCAGCGGGGTTATCTCCAGGCTGATGGCGATGCCGAGCATGGCGCGAATGAGGGCGAGCGCGGACGCTTCGGGCAGGTTCTTTACGAAGGACTTGTCTATCTTGAGGACGTCGAAGGAAAGGGAACGTACGTACGACAGGGATGAATAGCCGGTCCCGAAGTCGTCGAGGGCGCTCCGGACGCCCATTTCGTTAATGGATTCGAGGATGCCGCGAACCTGGTCGATGTTTTCCATGTACACCGTCTCGGTGACCTCAAGGGTCAGCTGCCCCGGGGGCAATTGGCTGGCTTCAAGGACCTGTTGCACTTCTCTTGGCAGGTTGCCGCGTTGAAAATGCCGCGCGGAGATGTTGCAGGAGATGCGCAATTGTCCCCATCCGTTCTTGTCCCAACTTCGGGCCTGGTGGCAGGCCTGCGAGAGGATGCTGAAGTCGATGTCAGTGATGAGGTTTGTCTGTTCCGCCACGGGTATGAAATCCGCCGGAGAGACAAGGGTTCCGTCCTGTTTGCGCCAACGGGCCAGGGCTTCGGCCCCAACGATTTTTTTGGTTTCAAGGTCTATGACCGGCTGGAAGAAAGCAACAATTTCTCCTGCGTCGAGGGCCAGGCGCAGCTCCCGCTCAATCTCCACGCGGCGCTGAGCTTTCAGGGTCAATTCCGGGGAGTGAAAATGGAACATGTTCTTGCCGAAGGATTTCGCCTGATACATGGCCAGATCCGCGCATCGCACCAACTGTCCCGCCGTGTTGCCGTCTTTGGGGAAGACGGCGACACCCACGCTGACCCCGAGAAAGGTCTCGGAACCTTCGAGCTTAAAGGGTCTGCTGAACGTGTCGATAAGTTTTTGCGCCAGATTGGGATATTCGTTTTCATTGTCGCTGGCGCCGGACACGACGATGAATTCGTCGCCACCGAGGCGGGCCAGCATTGCAGATGAATCAAGGGCAGAGAGCAGGCGCTGTCCCACCTCCATCAGCACGATGTCTCCGGCAGCGTGGCCCCAGGAGTCGTTTATGATCTTGAAATCATCGAGATCGAGCAGGAGGACGGCCAGGCTTGATCTCTCAGGGTCGAGGCGCGTCAGGCTCCGGTCCAGTCTCTCCAGGGCGCAGAGGCGATTGGGCAACCCGGTCAGAGCGTCCGCGTAGGCGAGTTCATGCAGCTTCCCTTCGGCTCTCTTGATGTCGGAGATGTCGAGCAGGAAGGCGATGGACTGCTGTGACCGCGGGATCATGGCCACGGTGAGCTTGACGTGATGATGCTCTCCCGAAGAGTCAACCAGTCGCGCTTCATAGGTTCTTGGCGCAACGGTTTCGTTCTGACGTCTCAGAGTGTGGTAGCGGAGCATTCTCTGCACATCATCCGGATGGAAAAAGCGTGTCCAGGGCGGATTATGGAGTACGTCGTCCTGTGTGATTCCGGCCAGATGGAGGAATTCCGTGTTGGCGACGGCGATGGACGTATCCTCGTTGATGAGGACTCCCGGTGTGCCAGTGTTCAGGAAAATCGCTCGGTACCTCTCCTCGGATTCCTCCAGGAGGCGCCGCGTGCGTTCGATCTCGCGGATGTCCCAGAATGTTTCAAGCAGATATTCCTCGTCATTTCGGGTGATTATGGTCACCGATTTAAGGATGTCAATCCGTTTGCCGTCATTGCCGAGAAACTCGCATTTGTGATTGTCGAGGGTTTGCCCGAGATCGCAGACCGGGCATTTTCCGAATTCAGCGCCGCAGGAGAACTGGTGGCAGACCCTGCCGACAATGTCCTTTTCAGGCCGTCCGGCCAGGGCGATCGCATATGGATTCGCGCTGACGATGACCCGGTCTTTCTTGCGGATGAGCATGACGCCGACCTTGATCGCGCCCAGGATTTGTTTGAGAAAACGCTCGTTTTCATGGATGGACTCGAAGGCCGTGTCCACCAGGTTCGAGAGTTGGTCGATTTCGTCGCAGTTTTGATCCAGCCTGCACAGCTGTGCATCCGGCGCATCCCTTCTGACGCGCAAACTCAGCAGCGACAGCCTGGACAGGATGCTCTTCTCGAGAAAGGCGAAGCCGCTGAAGAAGCCGACAATTCCGAACACGATGACCACTGCGAGGCTGGTTCTCATTGTCGCGCGGGCCAGAATCGTGAGCTCTCGCGGAGCATTGGCGATGATGGCTATGGGCGGGCCGCCTGCCGCGTCGGAAAGGAGCAGGGCGCTCCAGACGAGGCCGTTTTCGGAGACTACGAGGGTTTCCCCGGGCGCAGGGGGGGCGGTGTGCAGTGCAAGCATGGCCTGCGGCAGTTTTTCCTTTTCGGCGACGTTGATTTGCAGCGCCAGTTCCGTGCGCAGGGTGAGTTTTTCGACGTAGGCGTTATCGATCTCCTGGATCATCCACAGCCGTCCTCGCGCCGGTCCGGTCTGCTGGGAGGTCAGCACAGCGCGGCTTGCCGCGATCCACAATGACCCCCCGACGTTAACCAGCTTCGGACTGCCACTGAAGAGGTCTTCAGGGGGATAGGTCAGGCCGGTTCTTCTGACATAGTTGAGCAGCTCTTCGCTTGGGACGCCGAGCGTCCCGTCATCGCGGGAAATCCGCGAGGCATTGAGGATTTCTCCCTTGTCGGTCACGAAAATTATGGCGCTCAGGCCTTGGTTGAGGAACACGTCCGGGGTGATGTTGCTTTGTGCATAGTCACCCGAGGTCGTGAGCATGAAGTCGTAGGTGTCATCCCACCACGCCCAGTCCTTGAGCAGGTTGTCGATGCGTTGCATGTCCTGCTGCAGGGCGTTTCGTGCGCGGCGGACATTGGCCGCGGCCAGGTCGCGCTCGAAGGTGTCCAGGCGTTCTGTGATGATAATTCCCACCATGAGCACGCAACCAATTCCCATGACCAGGAAGATCGCGGTGAGCGCGACAATCGCCCGTGAGCGCAGGGTGGTGAGGAGTTTTTTTGGCATGGTCCGCTTCATAAGTTGGATGCCCGGTCAGGGCAAATCAAAAGTGGAGTCTTGATGCCTTGCCGCAGCGGCGTCACCGGATTTATCCAGTCCCATGGCTTCCCGCATGGCCCGTGTGATTTCTTCGAGGGTTGCCGGCTTGGCGACATATCCGTTCATGCCGGCGGCCAGAAAAGTGTCCCTGTCCTTGTCCATGGCGTAGGCGGTCAGGGCAATGATGGGGATGGCCTTTTTGGGGCCGAGGGTGTCTGATTCTCGGATGATGCGCGTCGCCTCGATGCCGTTCATGACGGGCATCTGGATGTCCATGAGAACGCAGTCGAAGTCGTTTTTGGCCAGCACTTCAAGGGCCTGTCTGCCGTTTTCGGCCAAGGTGACTTCGTGTCCGGCTTTTTCCAGCAGCTTCTGGGTGGGAATCCGGTTGGAGGGGTCGTCCTCGACCAGGAGCACGCGGACCGTATCGCCTTTTTTCGGAACTGCGTCCTCGACGGTTATTGATGTGCCTGAATCCGTCTTGAAGGGCAGAATGACATGCACGGCCGTGCCTCTGCCGGGCGTGCTCTCGATGGAGATCTCTCCGCCCATGAGTCCGACCAGCCTGTGCACGATGGACAGACCCAGGCCTGCTCCCTGGTAATTGCGGGTGAAGGAGTTTTCGACCTGCCGGAACGGTTCGAAAATGAGGGGGAGTCTGTCCTCGGGAATGCCGATGCCTGTATCCGTGACGAGGAAATGAACACGGATGTCGCCATCCATGTCTGGCGGCAGGGCCGTGACTTCCATGCGGACCTTGCCGTTATCGGTGAACTTGAGGGCGTTGCCCACCAGATTGAAGAGCACCTGGCGCACCCGCGTTTCATCCCCGATCAGGGTGGCGGGCATGGCCGGGTCAAGACTGCATTCCAGTGCTACGCCCTTGTTTCTGGCCGTGACCGTGAAAAGGCCGGACACGGAGTCGGCAATGTCCCGGATATGGAAAGGAGCTTTTCGAATCTCCATCTTGCCAGCCTCCACCCTGGAGAGATCAAGGATGTCCGAAAGCAGCCTGGTCAGCCTGTTGGCGGCCTCCGTGGCCATCCGGATGTAGCTGGATTGCTCGGCATCAAGCGGGGTGGTTTCCAGGAGCTGCAGCATGCCCATGACCCCGTTTATCGGGGTGCGGATTTCATGACTCATGTTGGCCAGAAATTCGCTTTTGGCCTGGTTGGCGGCCTCTGCGGCCTCTTTGAGCCCCCGCAGGGTCTCTTCAGCCTCTTTTCTGCTGGTCAGATCGATGTCCACACAAAAGAGTTCGGCCTCTCCTGCGGCATTCATGACGATGGCGTGGCTTGAAAAGACCAGCACGCGGGAGCCGTCCTTGCGCATGAGGGTCAGTTCGCTGGCGGGGATGGGAATTTTTGTCTCCGCCATGGAGCGCATGGCGGCTTCGACGTCCTCGCGCATTTCCGGAGGGATGATCAGGTCGGTCAGTTTGGCGCCGATCGCTTCGTCCAGACTGTATCCGTATAGATTTTGCGAGGCCTGGTTCCAGTAGCGCGTCCGACCCTCCAAGTCATAACCTTGAACAGCGATGGAGGGAACCTGTTCAAAGAGTTTGCGGAAACGGGCCTCGCTTTCCAGCAGTGCCATCTCTGTCCGTTTGCGGTCGGAAATGTCTTCAAGAGTGGCGATGACGCTCGTTGGCGTCCGTTCCGGCGTAATGGGGTTGAACACGACCCGCAGGCTTTTCGTGACTCCGCCGGTGATGGAGGTGTACTCGTCCTCAAAGACCGCCACTTCTCCGGCCAGGGCTTTTTTGATCGTTTCGCGCATTTTGGGGGAACTCTGGCGAGCCGTGTTGAATCCGATCAGTTTGTCCCGGGATGAGCCCATGGTCTGGATGAACGGTTCGTTGCAGTCGATGATGTAGCCCTCATGGTCAAACAAGATTATGCCCAGTGGAGAATTCTGGAAGATGATTTCGTAGCGGTGCTCGCTCTTGCGTCGCGCCTCTTCCGCCTTGGCCCTATTGATCGTGTCCTGTTCAAGGGATTCGGCCATGCTGTTGAACGCCTTGGCCAGGACGTCGATTTCTGTGATTTCGGGCGCGGGGGCCACCCTGATGGAAAGATTGCCCTCGCCGATCCGCTTTGCTGCGCCTGCCAATTCTTCAAGCCGCATGCCAACCGTCCTGCCGCCCAGGAACCAGCCGCTCAGCATGGTCAGCCCGATGGTCAGGAAGAGAACGCTGAAATCGCGCAGCATACCGCTCTTTGCGTCGGCGTAGAACGTGGCGCTGGGCGCCCCGACAAAGAAGTACATGTACGGGGGGCTGTCCGGGGTCAGGCTCAGCTTCTGGAAGGCGGTGATGCGCTCGACCCCGTCCGCGCTTTCTTCCAGGAGCAGGCCCTCGGAGGGTCCGGCCACGGCATGTTCGAAGACTGTCTGTTTGATCGACTCTCCGATAATCGCGGCAGGGTTTTCGGGGTAACGAAAGAGGCGCCGCCCGTTTCTGTCACAGACGCCGATGAAAGAGTTGGCCGGAAAATGGATTTGCCTGAACAGTTCCCCATACCTGTCGAGACGGATACTGGTCAGCAGGACGCCTGTGACGTTTCCCTGATCGCCGAGAACCGGATAACCGAAGGTGAAGACGGGAACGTGCAGGGTTACGCCGAGGAGATATTCGCCCGTGGCGAAGCTCTTTGTGGCCAGGGCTTCCCTGAAGTGCCTCGTGTGGGCGAAGTTCGTGGGTTTGCGCGCGCTGTCGGAGGCGACAAGATCTCCATTTGAATCAACCAGATGGAGGGCCGCGTAAGCCGGGTTTACTTTGAGCAGGTTGGCAAGGAGGCGGTTGCACGCCTCGGCGTCGCCCCGGCGCACTTCAGGCAGCATGGCCAGACCCTCAAGGAGCGCTTTGGTGGCGAGCGTGGCCTGGGCCTGTGTTTCTGCAAGATGACCGGAAAAAGCCTGCAACTGTTGCTCGGCGCTGGACACTTCCCGGCGATGGTTTTCCAGCCCGGCATAAACGATGATGATGATTGCGGGGAGTGCCGCCACGAGAAAAAGGATGGCGAGCTTTTTTTTGATCGAGCCATGCAACAGGCGAGCGAACATGGAGCCTCCGAATACGCACGGCGAAGTGTGTCGCGGTTTATTGACGTGCTGCGCGTGAAAATGAGCGCCTCCAGAATCAAAGGCTTTGTCCGGATCCGGGCCGGTCCTGGCGACTTTGCTGGATGCATTATTGTGTAACCTACCTTTGCCGCTCGCGAAAGGGGAAATTTGAAAGTGATCCATCAAGGACTGTTTGCCGGTGGATATGAGAATGCATTTTCAGCCGCGCAAGATTGAAAAATTCAGGATCAGCCGCGGATTTCTGTATTGATACAGGCAAATTCGAACCAGTTTATTCGCATGCCTTGAGATTTCCATGGATGTAGTCCACAAGGGTGTCAGACGACCATGCCCATTATCCCAAGGTATTCCGGAAAAAATAATGAGAGAGCAAATTTTCTTTGTGGACAGCGACTCGAACCATTCGGGCACTCATGCAACCAGACCGGATCGGCACATCGCTGCACTGCTCGCGTTCCTGCTGCTTGTCTTCATCCTGCAAGTACCGCGAATTGCCGAGGCATCCAAGCCATCGCCACCCGTCATCTCGGCCGCCGAAATCGACTATCCGCCTTTTTCCATTGTTGACGAAGGAGGCAGTGCAGGTGGTTTTTCCGTGGAACTTCTGCGAGCCGCCCTTGCCGCCATGGGCCGTGACGTCACCTTTCGCACGGGGCCCTGGAACGAAGTCAAAGGCTGGCTGGAAAAAGGGGACGTGCAGGTCCTGCCGCTGGTTGGCCGCACGCCCGAGCGCGAAGAACTCTTTGATTTCACAGTGCCCTACATGACCCTGCATGGGGCCATCGTGGTGCGCTTCGGGACGGAAGATATCCGGGACTTGGCCGATCTCAGAGGACGGCGTGTGGGCGTCATGCGCGGCGACAATGCCGAGGAATTTTTACGGCGAGAAGAGCGTGGCATACACCTCCAAACCGCACCCACCTTCGAACAAGCCCTGCACGAACTTTCACAGGGACATTATGACGCCGTTGTCGTGCAACGCCTTGTGGCCTTGCGCCTCATCCCACAAACCGGACTTGCAAATCTACAGGTTGTCGACAAGCCCGTTGAGGATTTTCGTCAGGATTTCTGCTTTGCCGTCAAAAAAGGCGATAGCCGCATGCTGGCCTTGCTGAACGAAGGGCTCGCCATCGTCATTGCCGACGGGACCTATCGTCGCCTTCACTCACGCTGGTTCGCCGCCCTTGAGTTGCCGAAAGATCGTCGCATCGTTGTGGGAGGGGATCATCGCTATCCTCCGTTCGAGTATCTGGACGAAAAGGGAAACCCGGCCGGTTTCAATGTCGAACTGACCCGGATGATTGCCAGGGAAATGGGGTTTGACGTTGACATCCGGCTTGGGCCTTGGACTGAGGTCCTGCTCGATCTGGAACGAGGCAAAATTGATGCAGTACAAGGAATGTTTTATTCTGTGGAAAGAGACCGTAAATTTGACTTCACCCAAGCCCACTCGGTCAACAATTACGTAGCGGTGGTGCGACGCGGAGAAAACTTTGATCCGCTTTCACTCAGCGATCTTAAAGGCAGGAGCATCGTCGTCCAGAAAGGAGACGTGGTCCACGACTATCTGTTGCAGCGAGGCCTGGAGTCTCAGATTTTCACGGTGGAGACCCAGGAGGACATGCTTAGGGAGTTGGCCGAGGGGAAATACGACTGCGCGCTGACCTCCCGCATCATTGCCCTGAACATCATCAAGGCACGCGGATGGACAAATTTGCAGTTGGGTCAGAATTCTTTCTTTTCAATGGATTACAGCTACGCAGTGCCGAATGGTCACGCAGCGCTTCTGGCGCAGTTCAGCGAGGGTTTGCGGGTTGTCAAGGATTCCGGCGAATACCGCCGTCTCTACGAAAAATGGATGGGTGTGTACGAACAGCCAAGCCAGGCACTTGTTTCCATCCTGCGTAAAATCGCCATGATTCTGGTGCCGCTCCTTCTTCTTCTGTTCGGGTTTTTCCTTTGGACTTGGACACTGCGTAGGCAGGTGAAAACGAGGACACGGGAGCTGCAGCAAAGCGAGGAACGTTTCAGAGTCCTTCACAATGCCTCTTTCGGCGGCATCG
This sequence comes from Deltaproteobacteria bacterium HGW-Deltaproteobacteria-18, assembly GCA_002841885.1. Classification (NCBI taxonomy): domain Bacteria; class Deltaproteobacteria; species Deltaproteobacteria bacterium HGW-Deltaproteobacteria-18. Next base: position 89,226 of record PHBE01000006.1, on the reverse strand, counting down.
CCATTCACGACAAGGGTGTCATTCTGGACTGCAATCAGGGGCTCTCCGACATAACCGGCTACTCCACTGATGAACTGACCGGGATGAACGGCCTTATGCTCATATCCGAAAAATTCCGTGATCTGGTTATGAGCAATATCCTGTCAGGATTCGAAAGCCCCTATGAGGTGAAAGGCATTCGCAAAAACGGGGAAGAATATCCCGTTCGTCTCGAAGCGCGGAACATCCCGTATAAACAGACGAATGTACGGGTTACGGAGTTTCGGGACATCACTGAACAAAAACGGGCTGAAAAAGCTCTGCTCCAGGCAAAGGAGCAGGCAGAGTCCGCCAGTCAGGCGAAAAGTGAATTTCTTGCCAACATGAGCCATGAGATTCGTACCCCCATCAACGGGGTCATGGGCATGCTGCAACTCCTCGAAACCACTCCGCTTGATTCCGAGCAATCCATCTACATCCGGATGGCCACGGAAGCCGCCAACAGGCTGACCAGGCTGCTCTCGGACATCCTTGATCTCTCCAGGGTGGAGGCGGGCAAGATGGAGATTCGCCAAGCACCCTTTCAGGTTCGGGAGATCCTCGATTCCGTGTCCGGACTTTTCGCCGTCACGGCTAGAAACAAGGGTGTGGCCCTGGAATGCAACCTTGCCCCGGGCATGCCCGAAGTCCTGGTCGGAGATGAAACGCGGGTGCGCCAGGTGCTTTTCAATCTGGTGGGCAACGCCCTCAAATTCACGGAGCGCGGCAGGGTCGTTGTGGACATCGAGGCCATATCCGCAAAGGATGACGGCGTTTATGGCGTGCATTTTTGCGTCAAGGATACGGGCATCGGCATCGCAGAAGACAGGATTGGTGATATCTTTGAACCCTTCCGTCAGGTCGAAAACTCTTTCGCCCGCAATTACCAGGGAGCAGGCTTGGGCCTGTCCATAGTGCAACGACTGGTCGACCTCATGGGCGGGACCATCACCATAGAAAGCGCACCCGGCGAAGGCACGAGCGTGCATGTAGCCCTGCCCTTCAAGATTCCCGGAAACACGCCCTCGAGCACTGTCGAAACGTCTTTCCCCGGAACAGGCGACAGATTGCGAGTGCTCCTGGTCGAGGACGATCCGTCCAACCGCATTCCCACCCAGAAGTTGCTGGAAAAGGTCGGGCACGAGGTCGCCCTGGCCGAAAATGGCAGGCAGGCTATTGAGCTGCTCTCTGCAAAAGACTTCGACTGCGTCCTCATGGACATCCAGATGGCCGTCATGGACGGCATCGAGGCGACGCGCATCATCCGAGGCTCAGACACCCTCGGCCCCAAAACGGCCATCCCCATCATCGCCCTGACCGCCTACGCCATGGACGGAGACAAGGAAAAATTCCTGGCTGCCGGCATGGACGGATATGTAGCCAAGCCCGTCAAGATTGAGGAACTCCTGCAGAAAATATCCGAAGCGCTGGCAGGGAAGCGGCGTTAGGGGCGCGGGATGTGCAAGCCGGTTCGGGGCAGTTTCCCGAATCAAGCGTCGAAGAATCCAAGAATGTGCTTGGCTTGTAGAAAAAGAAAAAGGCCTTACATCTTGCGATGTAAGGCCTTGCTTCCTTTGGCGTCCCCAAGGGGATTTGAACCCCTGTTATCGGCGTGAAAGGCCGGTGTCCTGGACCGAGCTAGACGATGGGGACAGGTGGCTGGGTGACTTAGATTCGAACTAAGATTGACGGAGTCAGAGTCCGCTGTCCTACCGTTGAACGATCACCCAGCAAAAAAACAAAAAAACTGAAACTAAAAAAAAGTGGCGTCCCCAAGGGGATTTGAACCCCTGTTATCGGCGTGAAAGGCCGGTGTCCTGGACCGAGCTAGACGATGGGGACGCAAGTTTTGCGTCGAAGAAAAAAAGTGGCGTCCCCAAGGGGGTTTGAACCCCTGTTAGCGGCGTGAGAGGCCGCCGTCCTAGGCCACTAGACGATGGGGACGCATTTTGGTGGGCCGTGAAGGGATCGAACCTTCGACTCTCTGCTTAAAAGGCAGATACTCTACCGTCTGAGTTAACGGCCCGTAAAGAGAAGACGCTTCTATAGGGGGGTACCCAGCTTGTCAAGCCGGAAAGTCAGGCTTTTTTCAATTCAATTTTTTCCAGTCCGTTCATGTAAGGGCGCAGGACTTCAGGCACGATTACCGAACCGTCGGCCTGCTGGTAGTTTTCAAGGATGGCGACCATGGTTCGACCCACGGCCAGGCCCGATCCGTTCAGGGTATGAACCAGTCTGCTCTTCTTGGCGTCCGCGGGTTTGAAGCGGATTCCCGCCCGGCGGGCCTGAAAGTCCTCGAAATTGGAGCAGGACGAGATCTCGCGGTATTTGTCCTGGCCGGGCAGCCAGACCTCGATGTCGTAGGTCTTGGCCGAGGAGAAGCCCAGGTCCCCGGCGCACAGGGTGACCACTCGGTAATGCAGGCCAAGCTTCTGCAGGATGCTCTCGGCGTGACCAAGGAGTTTTTCCAGCTCATTATATGATGAATCGGGATGGACGAAACGGACCAGCTCGACCTTGTCGAACTGGTGCTGGCGGATCATGCCCTTGGTGTCCTTGCCATAGGAGCCGGCTTCGGACCTGAAGCACGCGGTGTACGCGCAGTGGGCGATGGGCAGCGCGGATTCGGCTAGGGTCGTGTCGCGGTAGATGTTGGTCACCGGGACCTCGGCCGTGGGGATGAGATAGTAACTCGTGTTTTCGAGATGGAAGAGATCCTCCTCGAATTTTGGCAGCTGCCCCGTGCCCATGAGGCTCTCACGGTTGACGATGACCGGGGGCATGACCTCGTCGTAGCCGTTCTCAAGGGTCTGCACGTCGAGCATGAAGCTGATCAACGCGCGCTCCAGCTTTGCGGCCCATCCCTTGAGGATCACGAAACGGCTGCCCGTGATCTTGGCCGCAGTCTCGAAATCGAGTCCGCCAAGGGCCGTTCCGAGTTCCCAATGCTCCCTGGGGGTGAAGGGCAGGGCGGGTTTTTCGCCCCAACTGCGCACTTCCAGGTTGTCCGCTTCGTCCACGCCTTCGGGGATGGAGGAGTGAGGGACGTTGGGGATGGACATGACCCAGTCGGCGGTCTGCTGTTCGATGTCTTTGAGCTCTTCGTCCAGCGCCTTGATGCGCGTCGACATGATGCCAAGCTCAGCCAGGAGCGCTTCTGCGTTCTCGCCGGCCTTTTTCATCCGGGCCATCTCGCCGGAGGCCTGGTTGCGCCGGGCTTTCAACTCTTCGGCCTCAAGGAGCAGGTCGCGCCTTTTTTGGTCGATGGCCAGGAACGGTTCAAGGTCCAGCTTGCTGCGGCGTTTGCGCAGTCCGTCTTTGACCTCGTCCGGGTTTGATCTGATAAATTTGATGTCGAGCATGGGATGTCCTTGTGGCGGTCTTGCGGTCAGCCCTTAAACGGGCGGTGGTGGCGGTTGTGAGGCGAAATGCATAGCCTGCCTTGGTCCGAATCACAAGCCGCCCGGTTTGGCGGGGATTGATTTTTTTTTGACTTCGTCCCTTGACTTCACTGCGGCAGGGATTATTTGGGCCTCTGTCTCGCGCGGAACTTGCCTTGCGTTTACAGTTTCGCGTTTTGGCGCTCTGGCTTGCCGAGTGCCAAAAAATATATCTACACGGAAGAAATTCTTAAACATCTTGGAGGAAAAACATGAAACTCAGACCACTGCACGACCGTATTCTGGTCAAGCGTCTCGAAGAGGAGCAGGTAACCAAAGGCGGCATCATCATCCCCGATTCCGCAAAGGAAAAGCCCATCAAGGGTGAAGTGGTTGCCGCTGGTCCGGGCAAGGTTGCTGATGACGGAAAGCAGATCCCCATGGGCGTCAAGACTGGCGACAAGGTGATTTTCAACAAGTACGCCGGCACCGAGATCAAGATCGATGGTGAGGAACTGCTCATCATGCGTGAAGACGACATCCTCGCTGTTATTGAAGCCTAATTTTTAAGAATCCCAAGGAGACGCACACATGGCTGCTAAAATTATCAAGTTTGATGCCAAGGCCCGTGAAAAACTGAAAATCGGCGTGGACACCCTGGCCAATGCCGTCAAGGTCACCCTCGGACCCAAGGGCCGCAACGTTGTCATCGAAAAGTCCTTCGGCTCCCCCATCATCACCAAGGACGGCGTAACCGTCGCCAAGGAAATCGAACTGGAAGACAAGTTCGAGAACATGGGCGCCCAGATGGTCAAGGAAGTCGCCTCCAAGACTTCCGACATCGCCGGCGACGGAACCACCACCGCCACCATCCTGGCCCAGGCCATCTTCACCGAAGGCATCAAGCTGGTTGCCGCCGGTCGCAACCCCATGTCCATCAAGCGCGGCATCGACAAGGCTGTTGAAGCCGTCATCGCGAGCCTGGACAAGCTGGCCAAGCCCACCCGCGACCAGAAGGAAATCGCCCAGGTCGGCACCATTTCCGCCAACAACGACGCCACCATCGGCAACATCATTGCCGAAGCCATGGGCAAGGTCGGCAAGGAAGGCGTCATCACCGTTGAAGAAGCCAAGGGCCTTGAGACCAACCTGGACGTCGTCGAAGGCATGCAGTTCGACCGCGGCTACCTGTCCCCCTACTTCGTGACCAACCCTGACAAGATGGTCTGCGAGATGGATTCCCCGCTGATCCTGATCAACGAAAAGAAGATCTCCAACATGAAGGAACTGCTCCCCGTTCTGGAGCAGGCCGCCAAGATGGGCAAGCCCCTGGTCATCATCGCCGAAGACATCGAAGGCGAAGCCCTGGCTACCCTGGTTGTCAACAAGCTGCGTGGCACCCTGCAGGTCGTGGCCGTCAAGGCTCCCGGCTTTGGCGAGCGCCGCAAGGCCATGCTGCAGGACATCGCCATCCTGACCGGTGGCGAAGTCGTTTCCGATGATCTGGGCGTCAAGCTCGAGAGCATCGCCCTGAACCAGCTCGGTTCCGCCAAGCGCGTTGTCATCGATAAGGAAAACACCACCATCGTTGACGGTTCCGGCGAAGCCGAGGCCATCAAGGCCCGCGTGAAGCAGATCCGCAACGAAATCGAGGAGACCTCCTCCGATTACGATCGCGAAAAGCTGCAGGAGCGTCTGGCCAAGATCGTTGGCGGCGTTGCCGTGATCAACGTTGGCGCAGCCACCGAGACCGAAATGAAGGAAAAGAAGGCCCGCGTGGAAGACGCCCTGAACGCCACCCGCGCTGCCGTTGAAGAAGGCATCGTGCCTGGCGGCGGCGTCGCCCTGGTGCGCTGCCAGTCCGCCCTGGATTCCGTCAAGCCCGCCGATGACGACGAAGCCGCAGGCGTACAGGTCATCCGTCGCGCCATCGAGGAGCCCATCCGTCAGATCTGCGGCAACGCAGGTGTTGAAGGCGCCGTGGTCATCGACAAGGTCCGCAACGGCAAGGAAGACTTCGGTTACAACGCCGCCACCGGCGAATACGAAGACCTGCTCAAGTCCGGCGTCATCGATCCCAAGAAGGTGACCCGCATTGCCCTGCAGAACGCCGCTTCTGTAGCCTCCCTGCTGCTCACCACCGAGTGCGCCATCGCAGAGAAGCCCAAGGAAGAGGCTGCCCCGGCCATGCCCGGTGGCGGCATGGGCGGCATGGGCGGCATGTACTAAGCCGTTCATACCCCAGAATAATAAAAGGGCCGGAAGCGATTCCGGCCCTTTTTTGCGTCTTGTGGCGGAGGTTTTTCTGCGGCCTTGCTCAACGGTTGTGCCTGGGCAGCCGGTCCAGCAGTCGCAGGAAGCCGTCCAGGATGGTCAGCGGGTGCGGTGGGCAGCCGGGGATGTAGAGGTCGATGGGGATGACGGGGTCCGCTCCGCCGTTGTGCTGGGGATGGCCGACGAAAGGGCCGCCGCTGATGGCGCAGGCGCCCAGGGCGATGGCGATGCGCGGCTCGGGCACAGCCTCCCAGGTTTTTTGCAGTGCCAGTTCCATGCCTTTGGTCACGGGCCCGGTTATGAGAACACCGTCGGCATGGCGGGGCGAGGCCACGTACTGGATGCCAAAACGTCCCAGATCCCAGCCGATGGTGCCGAGCACGTTGATGTCCGCCTCGCAGGCGCTACATCCGCCCGCACTGACCTGCCGCAGGCGCAGGGAGCGGCCCAGCAGGCTTTTCATCTTCCTGTCCAGGGCCGCCGCCAGCCGCAGTTCCTCCTTGCCGCGTTCGCCCAGGATCAGATCCTCGCGGTGGCGCACGGCCAGGCGATGGTCGTCCGTCCTGGTGATGGCCCCGCTGGGGCAGGCCTCCAGACAGTCTCCGCAGAACAGGCAGCGGCCAAGATCGAGGCGTGCAGCCTGGTCCGGTTCGCGGGTGATGGCCTCGGTGGGGCAAACCGGAATGCATTCCGCGCAGCCAGCCGGACAGGCCGAGGCGTCAAGGCGCAGGGCGCCGCCGTGGCGGTCCGGCAGGGCAGGGGCCGGCCCCTTGGGGTAGGGCATGGTCTGGCAACCGCGCCGCATCCGGTTCATGATGGTGTCGAATATGTACATGCGCGTTCCCCTTAGAGGTCAAAGCCGCAGTAGGACAGGTTGAAGCTCTTGTTGCAGATGGGAAAGTCCGAGATCGCCGTGCCGCGCAGGGACAGGGCCAGGCCGGCCCAGTTGTGGAAGGACGGGTCGGTGATCTTGTAGCGGCGGAACCGGCCGAAATGGTCGGTCAGGGCCACGTGGCAAACTTCGCCGCGCCAGCCTTCGACCAGGGCCACGGCCATGGACTCCGGCTGTGGGGCGGGCAGGGTGGCTTTGATATCCCCGTCCACTGGTGCGGCCAGCTGTTCGAAGAGGTAGTGCCCGGAGCGCTGCACTTCCAGGGAGCGTACCCGGGCGCGGGCGAAAATGTCTCCACTGGGCCAGACCGCCACGGGCGAGTGCGAAAAACGGTGCCAGCCCGCCGGATGGTCGAAGCGCACGTCGCGGACAAGTCCGCAGGCCCGCGCCGCCGGACCGACCAGGCCGATGTCCGCAGCCTGGGACTGATGTACGACGCCGACATTGCGGAAACGTACCCGTACCGAGGCCGCGTCCCAGAACCAGGCCATGGCCTGCTCGACATCGTCCATGTGAACTTTGAGCCTTTGCACCAGGGTCTGCAATCGGTCCTCTTCAAGATCATGACGACATCCGCCGGGCCTGATCAGCCCTCGGCCGAATCGGTTGCCGCACATCAGCGCCGTCAGGTTCAGAAAATCTCCCCGGATTTTTCCGCACGCGGCCGAGGTCGGCAGAAAGGCCACGTCCTGAGCCAGTGCGCCCAGGTCGCCGGTGTGGGTGGCCAGGCGCTCAAGCTCCAGCGCGATGGCCCGCAGCCACTGCGCGCGCAGGGGGGCCTCCACTCCGCCGAGCGCCTCCAGGACCGACGCATGGGCCGTGGCATGGGCGATGGTCGTGTCCCCGGAGATGGCTTCCATCTGGCTCAAGGTCGCCCTGTGCGGGCCGTTTGCCAGGGCTTCCTCCACGCCTCGATGCTGGTAGCCCAGCGCGATCTCCAGATGCAGGACCTCCTCCCCCGCGCATTGAAAGCGAAAATGTCCCGGCTCGATGACTCCCGCGTGCACCGGGCCCACGGCCACCTCGTGCACCTCCCCGCCATCAACCCGGAAGAAGGGGGCATTGGCCGGGGCGTTGCCGTAGGAGTGTCGTACGGGTTTGAGCCACGGGTGCCCGATGGGAACCAGTCCGTGCTGTTCCCAGACCTCGCGTTCGAAGAGATGGGCCTGGGGATGTCTTGGGGTGAGTGACGGGTATGAGCCACCTACGGGTTCGCTGCGGGCCACGGCCAGGGTGCTTTCGGCATCCATGGCCAGCACGGCGACGAGGATCGTGCCTTCATGGTCCGGGACGCCGAACCACGAGCAAAGACGCGCTCCCGATTCAAGCATTTCGCCGGTCAGTCGGACGAGCTTGGTCACCGAGAAGATCGGAACCGAGGCCCACGAGATTCTGGACGCGTTGGTGAACTGAAAAAATGGGGCGAGTGTGTTCATGGCGTTAGGAAGAGTTGAAGGACTGCGGCGGACCAGGCATCCTTGAGGATGCCCGGGGTGAAAAGGCCAAGCCAGAGGGAAGCCGCCAGCAGGAAGAGCGGGGGCAGGATGAGCCCTAAGGATTCCTTGAGGTGCGCGGGATCTGGTTTTTTGAGCCTCGGGCGGCCGTCTACAACGGCGAAAACGATGCGCGAGATTCCGAAAAAGGCCAGCAGCAGGCAGACCAGGAAGAGTCCGATGGGCCAGGCCTGTCCGGCGCCAAGGCCGGTGCGGATGATGAGCAGTTCGCTGAAGAACGGGCCGAAGGGCGGGCAAGCGGTGATGGCGAACATGCCGACGACGAAAAGAACGGAAGTGTGCGGCAGAATCTTGGACATGCCACGCACCTCGTCTATGGAGGACGAGTTCGCGACCCGTTGCAGGTTGCCGGCGCTCAGGAAAAGCGCGCCCTTGGTCAGACCGTTGCTCCAGACGTGGAAGAGTGCCGCCCAGACACCGGCTCCGCCGAAGGAGGTGGCGATGCACAGAATGCCCATGTGCTCGATGCTCGAATAGGCGAGCATGCGCTTGAAGTCACGGGTCCGAAGCAGGAACAGCGCCGCCACCAGTGTCGAGAAGAGGCCGATGGCAAGCAGGGTGCGACTGGCGACAGCACCTTCTCCGGCGGCATCGACCACGGACTTGATGCGCAAAAGGGCCATGAAGGCCACGGACGTGACCCCGCCGGCCAGCAGCGCGCCGACGATGCCCGGGCTTTCCCCGTAGGCGTCGGGCTTCCAGGTGTGCATGGGCGCCAGGCCCATCTTGGTGCCGTAGCCGACCAGCAGCAGTACCCAGGCGGTCAGGACCCATACGCGGGAGAGGCTTGGTCCCTGTGCCAGCAGCGTCGTGAAGGTGATGTCCCCGCTTCCGCCGCCGTGCAGTGATGCGTATCCGAGGCAGATGGAGCCCAAAAGCGACAGCGCGATGCCCGTGCCGCCGACAAGCAGGTATTTCCAGGTTGCCTCGAAGGATTTCGGGGTGCCGTTGAAGTGGATCAGCGGCACGCAGGCCAGGGTCACGCCCTCGGTCGCGATCCACAGGATGCCCAGGTGCCTGGCCTGATGCCCGGCGCTCAGGAGCCCCAGGACCAGCAGGAGGGCCGGCACAAAGACGCGATTGTCCTGTTCCTTGAGCCGCAGATAGCCCACCGTATAGCAGGCGCAGATCAGAAAGAGCAGGGACACGCCGGGCAGGATGGCGCGCGCCAGAGGATCAAAGGCCAGCCAGGCCGTAGGATCCACTGCCGCAGGTTTTGCCAGGAACAGAAAACACAGGGTCGTGTGGACCAGTCCGACCGCAGGCAGGAACAGGGGGCGGCTCTTTCTGCTTGGCCAGAGCGCGGCCAGCACTGCCCCGATCAGCGGGATGATGATGAGCAGGTATGCGTTCATTCGTGGAGCGCCGTGAGTTTGCGGGTGTCGAGAGAATCGAAGGCCCTTTGGATGCGGTCAACGATGATGCCGATGACGAAGATGCCGACGGTGACGTCGAGCAGGATGCCGAATTCCACCAGAATCGGGGTGGATCTGACCAGCAGCAGGCCCGCCAGATAGATGCCGTTTTCAAGGATCAGGTAGCCGCAGACCTGGGAGATGGCCTTGGTGCGCCCGATGAGCAGGATGAAGCCGGTCAGGATGAGGGCCATGGCCCCCGGGACATGCAGGTTTCCGGCGTGTTCGGGCAGCAGCGGCAGATAGCGGGTCAGGGCCACTGCGGCGATGGTCCCGGCCGCGCCGAGGAGCAGGGACGGGATATAGCCGATGAATGGTTCGAGCTCCCGGGCGATGTTGGCGGTACGCATGGCGCGGATGAGCATGAAGGGGATGAGCACGCCCTTGCCGGCCACGGTGGCCAGAGTGATGAGGACAAGCCGCCAGTCCAGGGCGTGCGCTTCGAGCACCAGGGGCAAAAGACCCAGGAGTACGCCCTGTATGGCCACCGCCCGGATCAGGACAGGCAGGCGGCTGGTGCCCAGCGCCAGGAGGTTGAAGCCCATGGCCAGGCCGATCAGAAGGTTCAGCGTGTCGTTCATAAATCACCCATCCAGGTCAGAAGCAGGGGGAAAAGGCAGAACAGAAAGCCGATGGTCAGCAGCAGCGGGACCCGGCGGAAGGCCAGGCGCGCGGTTAAAGACTCGATCAGCCCTACGGCCACGGTGATCAGCAGCACGCTTGCGGCCAGAACTCCGACGGAGGCCAGAAGAGGCAGTTCCGAGAGCGGCAGCACGGCCTGCGCCAGAAAGACGGCAAAAAGCAGCAGTTTGACCGAGGCGCCGTGCAGGATCATGGCCAGCGGCGGGCCGCTGTGGTCCAGGACCATGACCTCGTGGATCATGGTAAGTTCGAGGTGGGTATTGGGGTCGTCAAAGGGGACCCGGCAGTTTTCGGCCAGCAGGATGATGAAAAGCCCTACGGCCAGGAGCGCCGCGCCCGGCCCAAAGAGCGGTTCGAACATGGACGAGAGGGCGAGGCTGCCCGATTGTACGACCAGGGTCAGGATCGCGGTGATGATGCCGATCTCGGACAGGACGGCGAAGCTGACCTCGCGGGCTGCGCCCATGCCTTCGAAGGCGGAACCCGTCTCCATGGCCCCCCAGGCCGTGCAGAAGCGGGCCAGGGCCAGCAGGTAGACCAGCAGCAGAACGTCTCCGTCAAAGGAGAAGGCCGTGCCCGCACCGGCCAGGGGCAGCAGCAGGGCCGCCGTGACCACGGCGGTCCAGGCCACGGCCGGGGCGATGATGAAGCCGGGCGAGGCCAGGGTGCTGAGCACCACGCTTTTACGCCAGAGCCTGGCCAGATCGTAATAGAGTTGCAGCACGGGCGGGCCCTGCCGTCCGGCCACCCAGGCCTTGACCTTGTTGATGACGCCCGGAAGCAGTGGAGCCAGAAGCAGCCAGACCAGGAGTCGCAGGGGAATATCGACATACAGGGGCATCACTTCCCTCCCAGGAGAACCACGACTCCAAGAGCCGTGACTCCGAGAAAAACATACAGAATGTACAGGTGCAGACGGCCATGTTGCATCTTTCTGGCACCGTCGGCCGCGAACGACACGGCCGCAGCGCCCGGCATGACGAATTTTTCGAGAACCGTTTCCGGTACCCGCAAAAGGACCATGGCCTTGCCGGGAAAATGGCCGCGCACCCGGCGAATCATGATTTCGGGTCTGAGCAGCCAGAAGAACCAGCCTCTTGCGATGCCGGCAAAGGAGCCGCTGGTGTACTGCATGTGCGCGGTCGGGGCCGCGTAGCCGCAGTCCCAGGTCAGCCCCTGTCTTGCCTCGCCGCCCCGGATCTTGCGCAGCATCAGAAAGCCACCCGCAAGCAGCGCGCAGAGCAGGATGGTGTGCGTGCCCCCCAGGGCCCGGATTCCAAGGAGCGGATCCGCCAGGACCCAGTGTGGGGCCCAGACGGCGACAACTCCCATGGTCGGGCGGAAGAAAAGACCCGGTAGCAGGCCGATGACAATCATGATCGTGGCCAGCAGGAGCATGGGCGCGCGCATGATCCAGCCGCATTCGACGGCGCTTGCGGCGGGCTTGTTGCGCGCGGCTCCGAGAAAGACGATGCCCACCGCCTTGGCGAAGGCGGCCAGCGCCAGGGCCCCGGCTCCGGCAAGCACGATGACCGCAGGCAGGACTCCGGCGGCGGCCCCCTTCTGGGCCACGGCACGCAGGAGGCCCTGGTAGATCGCCCATTCTCCGACAAATCCGTTCAGGGGCGGCAGTCCGGACACGGCCATGGCTCCCAGTGCGAAAAGGGTCGCGGTCCAGGGCATGACTTTCCAGAGTCCTCCAAGGCGGGTCATGTCGCGGGTGCCCGTGGCATGAAGCACGGATCCTGCGCCGAAAAAGAGCAGGGATTTGAAGAGGCCGTGGTTGATGACATGCAGGAAGGTTCCGGCCAGGGCAGCCTTGCCCCATACGGGCTGACCGTGCTGAATTGCCAGCACGGAGAGGCCGAGGCCGATGAGGATGATGCCGACGTTTTCCACCGAACAGTACGCCAGCAGGCGCTTGATGTCGTTCTGGGCCAGGGCGAAGGCGATGCCCAGCAGTGCGCTCAGGCAGCCAATGCCGAGCAGGACCCAGCCTGCGCTGGCTGGCATGGGCAGCCAGCCGCTGAAGCGTACGATGCCGTAGACGCCCATCTTGATGGCCACGGCGGACATGATGGCCGAGACGTGGCTGGGGGCTCCCGCGTGGGCCGATGGCAACCATATGTGCAGGGGGAACATGCCAGCCTTGACCCCGAATCCGAACAGGGCCAGCCAGAACAGCGGCGCCAGGCCGGTCTGGGCATGCATGGGCCCGAGTTCCCAGGTCCCGGTGCGTGCGGCCAAGGCCGAGAAGAAGGTGAAGAGGGCGGTGGTTCCGGCGTGGGAAGCCGCCAGATAGAGCCAACCCGCCTTGCGCACTTCCTTGCGGTCATGATCCAGGGTGATGAGGAAATAGGCGCCAAGGGCAAAGGCTTCCCAGGCAAAAAGAAAGTGCAGGCCGTTGGCGCAGGTCAGGACCAGTCCCATGCTCAGGGTCAGGGCGCTCCACCAGCAGCGTCCCTTGGGCGCGGAGCGCGGATGATGGTGCTGGGACCAGTACTCATGGGCATACAGCGCGCCCAGGCCGCCGACCAGGCAGACCAGGACCAGAAAAAGGGCGCTGATCCCGTCAAGACGCAGGAAAGGGGTTTCTCCGCCCAAGGTGAAGCCGCCTCGCCAGAGCCAGGTTTTTTCCGTCAGAAGCGTGAGCAGGGCCGCATGCAGTCCGCCGAGGGAGGCGATGGCGTTCAGTCCCAGCCAGATGCGCGGATGCGTGCGGCCCAGGCACATGGCCAGGAGCAGGGACAGGCCGCAGACGCCAAGAAGCGTGGCGATCATCGGCTCGCTCCGGAGGGTTGGGGGGTGTTTTTGTCAGCACATTCGGCCAGGATCCGCAGCAGCGTCTCGTCGTCCGCGCCATTGTCCAGCGCCTGGCTCAGCATGCCGGAAGCGATGCCGCGCGCCAAAAGGCCCAGCATGTTCACATGCAGGCGGGGCGTCGGCGAAATGAAAAAGAGCAGCCTGGTGACCGGCTTGCCGTCAGGAGGGTGGACCGCATCCCATGGCGTGTTCAGCTGGATCAGCGCCACCAGTGCGCAGGCCTCGCCCAGCGCAACACGCATGGCCGGATGGGGAAGGGCGAAGCCGTCCCCCACGGGGGCCACGGTTATGCCGCCGGGCGCCTGGAGGCGCTGCGCGAGCAGGTTCGATATGGCCGGGGACAGGCCGGGCAGGCTGCGCACGATGCGTTCGAACACATGGTCGAGGTCGGCCGTATTCACATCGCGCCAGATTCCTCCCCGACGCAGCAAGGTGACCAGTTCCCGGGAAGTGGCCAGCGAAGGCGCGGGTTCCGAGAGAAATCCCCCTTGAACGCCGAGTCCGTGACTCGCCGCCCAGTCCATGACCTGGGAGCGCTCAAAAAGGATGCGGTCGCGGTCATGGACGTGAGGCATGCCTTCCTTGCGCACCCATTCCGTGATGACGTGCTCGGAAACCCCGAAGGATTCGGCTATTTGGATGAGATTCATGTACATGGGGGGGGATGATTTTTGTATTTTTAAGGACATGGCTGTTGATCCGGCTCAAAGGCTCACGGTGATGGATAGCAGGAGGATGGCCGCGCACAGATACATCAGATAGGACTGGACGCGTCCGTGCTGGAACGTGCGCACGAAGTCCGCAAGGCGCAGGATAAAATTGGCGGCCGGTGTCGCCACATGCTCAAGGACCGTCTCGGGAGTGCGGCTTTTCAGGCTGGCCTTGGCCGAAAAGATGTCGGCCGGGAGGCTGGAATGCACGGATGGCCTTAGGATCCAGCCGAACCAGGCGGTGATGATACCGGCAAAGGACCCGGCGGTGTACTGCATGCGCGGATCAGGCGCGAGGTAGCCGCAATCCCAGGTAAGCGCGCGTTTTTGGCGACCGCGCGACAGCAGGACGGCGATGGCGGCCACGACCAGGACCGCCAGCGCCAGGAGCAGGTGCGCTGTTCCCAGCGGGGCGAGATGATTGGGCGCGATCAGGTCCGGCCCCGTTTGAGCCCAGACGCCCGCAACCCGCAGCAGCGTCGGCCAGAAAAGCGCAGGGGCAAGGCCGATGGCGAGGCAGCAAACGGCCAGAGCCGCCATGGCCATGCGCATGCTCATGCTGCATTCGTGAGCCCTTGCCGCATCTTCCGAGCGCGGCGCGCCCAGGAAGACCACGCCGCAGACCTTGACGAAGCAGGCCAGGGCCAGGGCGCCGGTCACGCCCAGGAGTATGGCCGCGGGCAGGGCGCCGAGGGCCGCTACTGTCTTGAGCCGGCTGGCGTCGAACAGCCCCCGGTAGACCAGCCATTCGCTGACGAATCCGTTCAGCGGAGGCAGGCCGCTGATGGCCATGGCTCCGAGGGTGAAGAGCGAGGCCGTCCAGGGCATGGTCTTCCAGAGTCCTCCAAGGCGGCTCATTTCCCGGGTGCCCGTTGCGTGCAGCACGGCCCCAGCGCCAAGGAAGAGCAGCGCCTTGAAGATTCCGTGATTCCAGACGTGGAGCATCCCGCCGGTCAAAGCCAGCACGCCCCAGTCCGGGCGGCCATGGTCCAGGGCGATCATGGCGAAACCCAGTCCGATGAGGATGATGCCGATGTTCTCCACGCTGTGATAGGCCAGTAGCCGCTTCAGATCATGCTGGCCGAGGGCGAAGGCGACTCCAAGCACCGCGCTGGCCGAGCCAAGTCCCGCCACGACCCAGCCCGCGCCTTCGGGCAGGGGCAGCCAGGAACTGAATCGGACCAGCCCGTATATTCCCATTTTAATGGCCACGCCGGACATGATGGCCGAAACGTGGCTCGGAGCATTGGCGTGCGCCGAGGGCAGCCAGATGTGTAGCGGAAAGACGCCCGCCTTGATGCCGAATCCCAGCAGGGCGACCCAGAAGAGCGGGGCCAGAGAGGTTTGCGAGGTCATGGGGCCAAGTTCCCAACTGCCCGTTTTTGCGGCCAGGGTCGCGAAAAATCCGAAAAGGGCCAGTGTCCCGGCGTGTGAGGCAACCAGATAGAGCCGGCCTGCGGTTCGGGCCTGGATGTTTTTGCGGTCGAGAGTGACCAGGAAATAGGCGCCAAGGGCAAAGGCTTCCCAGGCAAAAAGAAAGTGCAGCCCGTTGGATTGGGTCAGCACCAGGCCCATGGCGGCCAGCATGGCGCTCCACCACAGACGGCTTTGCGCAGCTGAGCGGGGGTGGGCCTTTTGTGCCCAGTACGTCTGGCTGTACAGAGCTCCAGAGGCTCCAACAATGGCTAAAAGGAGCAGAAAAAAGGCGCTGATTCCGTCCAGGCGCATGAAAATGTGTTCGCCGCCAAGCGTCCAGACGCTGTGCCATTCCCAGACAGGTCCGCCTGACAGCGCCATGGTTGCAGCCCACAGTGCGCATGCCGAAGCCAATAGGGTAGACGTGATCCACCAGCGGGGAGATACATGGCTCGTGCTCAAGCCAATAATTGTTGCTCCCAATGCGCATGCTAGTAAGAAATCTAGTTCCATTTTTTTGGGAAAGTGAGAAAAATCACTTTTGATTCTCTATGTTCATATTATTTTAATGATGCGTTGAGAAAGATCATGCTTGCCGCTTCATGCGGAAATAACTGCACGATGCGATATTTTTTGATTTTTGGATAGATATGATTTCCAAAGTAACATTGAAAATTACATGGAATTAATTTGGGAGCCTGTATGTTATCGTATCCACTCCCGGGGATATGCCTCTCAAAATAGAGAGTCAAGGAAATGGGGACGCGAAAATGAAGTTTGTGGGCGCGTGGCTGTCTTTGTTCGCAAAAGGCCTTTTTTCAGGCGCGGGATATATGGGTGAGGGCAAAAACATGTTGTTTCAGGGAGTTGTCTTTTGGATGTCGCGGCAGAGGGCAAAAACACCCCCTGGGCAGCGTTGTTCGGGGCAAAAAGATGGTTTTCGGAGTTGCGGAAATGACGTGCGCGCAAAGTTTTTTTTAGGGGGTAAATCCGTAAAAAGTGGAGGAATGGCTTGACTCCCCAAGAGATGCATGGGTAAGGGTGGTAAAAAGTGGTAAAAAGTGGAAAGGTCTGAGGAGACAACATGTTCAGAGGGCATTCACAACGTACGCAAGATCCCAAGGGACGGCTCATGCTGCCCCCGGAATTTCGTGACGAGGTGTTCGCCAATTCCCCGGACGGCAAGTTGGTGCTGACCAATTTCGACGACTGTGTCGCCGCCTACCCACTGCCAGAATGGGAAATCATTGAACAGAGTTTTTCCAAATTGAATATGGCTGACCGCAAGGTTCGGGATTTTCACCGCTTTTTCATCTCCGGTGCAGCCGAGGTGACCCTCGACAAACAAGGGCGGATTCTTGTTCCGCCGCATCTGCGCAGTTACGCGGGATTGCAGAAGGACATAATTCTGGCCGGAGTCGGACGCAAATTCGAAATTTGGGATCAGGAGCGTTTTGAGGCAGGTCGCAACGCCCTGCAGGAGAATGTCGACCAGGTTATGGATGATCTGGCCGAAAAAGGATTTGAACTGCGGTTCTGATCGGAGGAGCCATGGACGCATATTCCGATCACATTCCGGTCATGCTCGAAGAGGTCATGCATTGGATCGCGCCGAAGGCCGGCGGGTTCTACATGGACGCGACCCTTGGACTTGCCGGACATGCTGCCCGGTTGATGGAGATTACCGAAGGACAGGCCCGGCTTCTGGGACTGGACCGGGACGAGCAGGCTTTGGCCAAGGCCGGGGAGAGGCTGGCGCAGTACGGAGAAAACGTGCAGCTGGCCCATACGTCGTTTCAGCATTTTCCCCGGGCCATGCGGGAAGTCGGCTGGGACAAGCTTGATGGAGTGATCGCCGATCTGGGCGTGTCTTCCCTGCAGTTGGACAGCCCTGAGCGGGGCTTTTCATTCTTGCAGGACGGGCCTCTTGACATGCGCATGGATCCTGGTTCAGGCGGTGAGCCCGCATCGGCCATCGTCAATGGCGCTTCTTTCGAGCGGCTGCGCCAGCTTTTGTGGGATTACGGCGAAGAGCCCATGGCCGGGCGCATCGCGCGGGCCATCGTCAAGGTCCGGGAGACTGCCCGGATCGAATCGACTCTTGAGTTGGCCCGCATCGTGTCTGCGGCCTATCCGGCCAAACGGCGCGCATTGTCGCGCAATCATCCCGCGACCAAGACCTTTCAGGCCCTGCGGCTGGAAGTGAATCAGGAGTTGCGGGAAATTGAATTTTTTCTGGAGCGCGTCGTTGATTATTTGCGGCCTGGCGCGCGCATCGCAGTAATCTCTTTTCATTCTTTGGAAGACCGCATCGTGAAGAGGGCTTTTCGCAAGGAAAGTTCCGCTTGCCTGTGCCCCCGGGAGTACCCCGTGTGTCAATGCGGGCATACGCAGAAACTCAGGCTCCCCTTCCGCAAGCCGCTCATTCCCTCCGAGGAAGAGATGCGGTCCAACAGCCGCAGCCGCAGTGCCAAGTTGCGCGTGGCGGAGCGGATTGACGGAGAGACGCGGTGAGCGAGGGCGGCAAGGGATATCTGGGCATGGGGGTCATGTTCCTGGTGACCATTATTCTCGGCCTGGGGCTGGTGTGGGTCAATATCGAACGGGTCGACCTGGCTTATGAATTGAAAGTGCTCGAACGTGAACTGCAGGAAAAGCAGGATCAGAATTCGAAACTGCAGGTGGAACTGCATTATCTGCTCGCCCCGGCGACCCTGCGCGACCGGGCGGAAAAGGCGGGGCTGCAGCCGCCCAGACGGGACCAGATACGCAGCATGCAGCAATAGGCAGGACAGGGCTCAAAAAGTGACAAAAACCGGAAGCAAGCCACCAAAGGACAGAAGCCGCGGGAAGATAATATTTGCCGGGGTTCTTTTCGCTTTGGCGCTGATGGGGCTCTGGGCGCGCGCCTATTTCGTGCAGGTGGTCAAGGGCCCTGAGTACGCGAAGATGGCGAATCGCCAGTACTGGGCCTCGGAGACCGTTTCCGGAAAGCGCGGAGAAATTTTTGATCGCAACGGGCTTCTGCTGGCCAAATCCATCGCGACTCCGTCCGTTTATGTGCGTCCCAATGAGATCAAGGACGCCTGGGCCGTGTCTCACCGGCTGGGTTCGATTCTGGGCATGAGCCCCAAGAGCATCGCTTCCACCATGGGGCCCAAGAAGCGCTTCGTGTGGGTGGCCCGCAAGATCAGCGATGCTCAGGCGGAGGCGATCAAGGCCGAGATGCTCCCCGGAGTTTATCTGGAAACCGAGAATTCCCGCCAGTATCCGCAGGGGCACATGGCCGGTCAGTTGCTCGGTTTCGTGAACATGGACGGGAAAGGCATCGAGGGCTTGGAGAAGAGTTTCAACGATCTGCTCATGCCCTCATCCTCCAAGTATACCGTGCAGAAGGATGCGGCAGGAAAAAGACTGTCATCGCTGGAAAGCGGCGACAGAAGTTCATTCAACGGCCAGGATCTGCGTCTGACGCTCGACAGCCAGGTGCAGCTGGCCACCGAGGAAGCCCTGGCGCGCAGTGTGCTCCGGGCCAAGGGCAAATCCGGGATGGCGCTGGTGGTCGAGGTGCCCACCGGAGATATTCTGGCCTGGGGGCACTATCCGTTCTTCAATCCCAACGCGGTCAAGAAGATCCGGGGGGAGTGGAAGAACCGCATGGCCGTGGATATTTTCGAGCCCGGCTCGACCATGAAGCCCCTCATGGTCGCGGCGGCACTGCAGGAGAAGATCTGTACCCCGACCACGGAGTACTATTGCGAAAACGGGAAGTGGAGCGTCAAGGGCCGTCGCGTCAAGGACACGCATAAGTACGAGAACCTGACCGTGAGCAAGATCATCCGGTATTCGAGCAATATCGGCGCAGCCAAGATAGGTCTTGAACTCGGCGCGGCCAAGCTCGACCGGTATCTGCAGGCGCTCGGATTCGGTCGGCGGATCGGGCTCCCCCTGCCCGGGGAATCGGCGGGTCTGCTCAATCCGGTCAAGCAGTGGAAAGATGTCGAGCTGGCCAACATTTCTTTTGGACAGGGGCTGGGCGTGACCATGCTGCAGCTCGCCGATGCATATCTGTGCATCGCTAACGGAGGAGTCCGTCTGCCACTGCGCCTGATGCACGAGGCTGACAGGCCTGTGACGGGAACACGCGTTTTCGATTCGAATGTGGCCGGGATGGTCATGGCCATGCTCGAAGAAGTGGTCCAGGAGGACGGCACCGGCACCCAGGCGCGAATCGAAGGGGTGCGGGTCGCGGGCAAGACCGGGACGGCCCAGAAGGCGAGTCCGACCGGTGGCTATGGTGGGGACTATGTGGCATCGTTCGTGGCCATTTTTCCGGCTGACAAGCCTCGATATCTGGTTTGCATGATGGTCGATGAACCCCAGGCCGGGCATTACGGCGGAGTGCTGGTGGCCCCCGAAGTGCGCAATATCGGGGTCCAGCTGCTCAATTCCTCGGGCATGCTGGCCGAGCCGGTGGAGACGATGCAGATGGCGAAGGTTTCTCCGGAACGATTTTCGGCCCCGGTGAAGCGAACGGAAAACATCAGCGTGGACCAGGAGTTCATGCCGGACCTGCAGGGCGCGACAGTGCGCGAGGCTCTGGAGGTCCTTGTGGCGCGCGGGATCGTGCCTTCGGTCAAGGGGCATGGCGTGATTATCGAAAAGCAGAAACCGCTCCCCGGCGAGAAATGGCCGGCGGACAAGAAATGTCAGCTCTGGCTGACAGGGCAACCGGGTTAGGAATGAACCAGATGAACCTTGAGACCGTGCTTGAAATGCTTCGTGGCGGAGCCGGACTGCGCACCCATTCGGGTGCGGTGACGCCTGGCGACGTTTTCGTGGCACTCTCAGGCACTCGGGTCGATGGTGCACGGTTCATCGATGATGCCGTGGCTCGCGGCGCACGCGTGGTGGTGCATGCCATCGGCGTCGATGCAGGCAATCTTGAGGGCGTTGCCTGTCTAGCGGTACAGAGTCCCGCTCAGACTCTCGGAGTGCTGGCCCGCACGGCGTTCGGGACACAGTCGCGCCTGCCGAGGATCATCGGCGTGACAGGAACCAACGGCAAGACGACGACCGCGCACCTGATCCATTTTCTGCTGAGTCACAATGGCATGACGACAGGCCTCATTGGCACGGTGCATTGTTCCTGGCCCGGCGCGCAGGTCCCGGCGACCATGACCACGCCGGACTGCCTGAGTCTGCACGGGATCATCGGGCGCATGGTCAGCGACGGTGTCGAGAATCTGGTCATGGAAGTTTCCTCCCACGCCCTGGACCAGGAGCGCACCGCCGGACTGCCCATGGAAGTGGGCGTGTTCACCAACCTGACCCAGGACCACCTTGACTATCACGGGGACATGCAGCGCTATTTTGAAGCCAAGGCTCGCCTGTTTCTGGATGGCCCGGCACGTTGCGCCAGAGGCCTCGTCAATGTCGATGACGAGTATGGACGCCGTCTGAAAGAGATGCGCCCCGATCTGCTCGGATTTGGACTTGATTCAAATGATGCCGAATTGCGGTGTCGCATCGCTGCCGCCGGTCCCCAGGGCATGATTCTCGGGCTGAGCCATGGCGGGGATGAATGGGAACTGCGCACAGGGCTGGTGGGCCGCCACAACGCCTACAACCTGCTCTCGGCCGTGGGCGCTGGGCTGCTGCTCGGGCTGGCTCCGGCGCAGTGCGATTGCCTGAGTAAGGCGCCGGGCGCTCCCGGACGACTGGAGCGGGTGCCCAATGAGCGTGACCTGAGTATTTTCATCGACTACGCGCACACCCCCGACGCGCTTGAAAAAGTTTCGGTAGCGCTGAAATCCATGGGTTTCAAGCGCCTGGTCACGGTGTTCGGTTGCGGCGGAGATCGCGATGCGGGCAAACGGCCGCTCATGGGTGAGGCTGTGGCCCGGCATGCCGACGTGGCCGTGGTCACCTCCGACAATCCTCGCACCGAAGATCCGGATTCCATCATCGATCAGATCGTGCCTGGGCTGGCAAGCGCACGTCAGGTCCTGCGCGAGGTCGACCGGCGCAAGGCCATCGCACTGGCCGTTGCGAGCATGCAGCCCGGCGACGCCCTGCTCATCGCCGGCAAGGGCCATGAGGACTATCAGATCATCGGTACGGAGAAACGTCATTTTTCGGACTTCGAGGTCGTGCGGGAGTGCCTGTCATGAATATGACCTTGCAGCAAATCGCCTCCGCCATGGCCGCGAGCATCGAACAGGGCCACGACGCAATCGTGAACCGGGTCAGCATCGACAGTCGGGCCGTACGCAAGGGAGACCTCTTTTTCTGCATCGTCGGACAGAAGCTCGATGGACACGAATTCGCACGACAGGCGGTGGCAAACGGTGCCTGTGCCGTCGTGGCCAGCACTCCGCTGGATGTGGATGTGCCGGTGCTGCTGGTGCGTGACACGACCTCGGCGCTGGGCCGGTTGGCCAGGGTCTGGCGGGAACGAACCCGCGCCAGGGTCATCGGCGTCAGCGGTTCGGCCGGCAAGACCACGGTCAAGGAGATGCTGGCACAGGTGCTGTCGGCGGCAGGGCGGACCACCAAGAATTTTCGCAATTTGAACAATCAGATCGGTCTGCCCCTGTCCATTCTGGAAATGTACGGAGACGAGGACTTCTGGGTTCTGGAGCTAGGCATCAGTCGCTCCGGCGACATGGACGAACTGGGGTATATTCTGGCTCCCGACGCGGCGCTTCTGGTCAACATCGGATCCTGCCATCTTGAAGGGCTCGGCAGCCTGGCCGGAGTGGCGGAGCAGAAGTCGGTCCTGATCGACCATGTCCGTAAGGGCGGATTCGCCTGCGTCAATGCCGACTATCCGGAGTTATTGCAGCAGAGCGCGAAGCGCATTGAAAAGCTGGTGACCTTTTCCGGATCCG
The DNA here is from genome assembly GCA_002841885.1 of Deltaproteobacteria bacterium HGW-Deltaproteobacteria-18. Taxonomy (NCBI): domain Bacteria; class Deltaproteobacteria; species Deltaproteobacteria bacterium HGW-Deltaproteobacteria-18. Next base: position 67,249 of record PHBE01000006.1, on the reverse strand, counting down.
GCGCCAGTGCCGACTATTCATGCCTGCGGCAGGAGAACACCAGGGACGGCATTTCCTATACCTTGAGCGTCAGGGGCGAAGAGTTGCGATGTACGGTGTCGCCCAACGTTCATATCGGGGAAAACCTGGTTGCGGTTGTAGCCATGGCCATGGAGCTTGGCATGACCATGGCGGCCATCGAGTCCGCACTGGCGATCTACAGCCCGGTGGCCCAGCGATTCGTGCAGAGCCGCGTCGGATCCTGGCTCTTCATCGACGATACCTACAACGCGAATCCGGTGTCCATGGCCCGCTCCATCCGCGAGGCCGGTCGTCTTGGCGAGGGTAAGCGACTGGTGCTGGTACTTGGCGACATGCTCGAACTGGGACCGATCAGCTCCAGCGCTCATCGCGAACTTGGCGAATTGATCGCAAGTACGGGTGCATCGCACTGTTTTTTTCAGGGGAGTCACGCACAGGACGTGGAGGCCGGACTTGGCGGATTCACGGGTGTTTTCAGGAAAGTGTCCGGGGCTGAAGAGGTTCTGCAAGCGTTGAGCGCAGTGCGCTGCGAGCAGGGTGTCATGCTCTTCAAAGGGTCGCGGGGATGTAAAATAGAGCAGTATTATTCTGCGCTGGAGAGGAGCTGGGCATGATTTACCATCTGCTGTACCCCCTTAGCGACCAAGTCAGCATGCTCAACGTGTTTCGTTACATCACGTTTCGGTCCATTTATGCCATGCTGACAGCGCTTATTCTGTCGATAATTATCGGACCAATCTTCATAAGATGGTTGCGCAAGCTGAAGTTTGGTCAATACATAAAAGAGTGCGGCCCGGATCATCAGGCCAAGAGCGGAACTCCGACCATGGGCGGCCTGCTGTTCGGGTTTTGCATGCTCTTCAGCGTTTTTTTGTGGAGCGACCTGAGTAACAAATACATATGGCTGACGGTGATGGTCTTTCTTGGTTTCGGAGCGGTCGGGTTTGTCGACGACTATATAAAGGTCGTGCGCAGGCACAACGACGGCCTCTCCCCCAGGATCAAGCTTCTGGGGCAGCTGATCGTCAGTGTCGGAGCGGTCTCCCTGCTGGTGTCGTTTCCGGAATATTCGACCAAGCTCATGGTGCCGTTCTTCAAGAATTTCAACCCGGATTTGACCTGGTTTTACGTTCCGTTCGGACTTTTCGTCATGATCGGGGCCTCCAACGGGGTCAACCTGACAGACGGCCTGGACGGTCTGGCCATTGGCCCGGCCGTGGTCTCGGCCGGGTGCTTCGCTCTTTTCGTCTATGTGGCCGGCCATGTGAACCTTTCGAACTATCTGCAGGTCTCCTACATAGCCGGGGTCGGCGAGGTCACCGTGATATGCGGGGCCATGGTCGGGGCGGGCCTTGGATTTTTGTGGTTCAACGCCTTTCCGGCCCAGGTCTTCATGGGTGACGTGGGCAGCCTGAGCATCGGGGGCACGCTGGGATTCATCGCCATCCTGTGCAAGCAGGAACTGCTTCTGGTCATCGTGGGCGGCCTCTTCGTGGTCGAGACCCTGTCGGTGATCCTGCAGGTGGGTTATTTCAAGGTCAGCGGCGGGAAGCGGATCTTTCGCATGGCGCCCTTGCACCATCATTTCGAGAAGAAAGGCCTGCACGAGTCGAAAATCATCATCCGTTTCTGGATTCTGTCGCTTCTCCTGGCGGTCATGGCTCTGGGAACACTCAAGTTGAGGTAGAAGGGCATGCGCGAATTCATCCATGAAGATCAGCTTCGCGGTTACACCGCGGTAGTGCTGGGAGCGGGAGCTTCCGGCATCGCGGCGGCGCGTCTTCTGGTGAAAATGGGTGCGTCCGTGCGCGTGCTTGAGAAGAACGAGGCAAGCGCAGCCAAGATTCCGGCCGACATGGGAATCACGGTCTGCGCAGGCGCGCACGAACCCAGGCATTTTGCGGGCGCTGACCTGATCGTGCTCAGTCCGGGCATAGCCCGCACCAAAATCGCGAAGCTTCTGCCGGAAGGCGTGCAGGTGGTTTCCGAGCTGGAACTGGCAAGCTGGTTTGTGTCCGAGCCCATCATCGCGGTGACCGGCACCAACGGCAAAACCACGACCACGACCCTCATCAGCCGAATTCTCGAAGCCAACGGGAAAAAGGTATTCACCGGCGGGAATATCGGCACGCCTCTGTCCGAATATCTGCTGAGCGGGGCGCAGGCCGAGATCCTGGTGCTCGAGGTGTCGAGTTTTCAGTTGCAGAATTCGCCATCCTTTCATCCCCGGGTGGGCGTGTTGCTCAATTTTTCGCCCAACCACCTCGACTACCATGAGACCATGGAAGAATACCTGAGTGCGAAGCTCTCCATGTTTGCACGCATGACTGCGTCTGATCTGGCCGTGGCGCCGCTGCCCATGAAGGACGAGCTGGAGAGACGGAATTTCACGCAGGGCCGCAGGGTCTATTTCGTGGCCAGTCCCCGTTTTGAATGTCCGGGCCTGCCCGGCGAGCACAACCGGGAAAACATGGAGGCGGCCTATCTGGCATGCCGCTATTTCGGGCTTTCCCAGGAGGATGTGCAGCGCGGAATCGATGGCTTCACCACCCTGCCGCACCGTATCGAGGCAGTGGCGGAGCACAAGGGCGTCGTTTTTATCGACGACTCCAAATCCACGACCGTCGATTCCATGATAGCGGCGCTCGAAAGCCAGGACCGCCCAGTACGCCTTTTGGCTGGAGGCGTGTTCAAAGGCGGTGATCTTGGAGCGGTGTTGCCGGTGCTGCGTGACAAGGTCCGTGGGGTGTACCTGTTCGGGCAGTCGCGGGAAATTTTCGAAGAGGCCTGGAGTGATTGCGGCAAGGAAATCAGCTGGGACGCAACGCTGGAAGAAGCCCTGTTCAGGGCCGCCGCCGACGCCCGCAGCGGAGAATGCGTGCTTCTGTCTCCGGCCACGGCCAGTTTTGACCTCTTTGCCAACTACAAGGAGCGGGGCAAGACGTTTCAGCGCGCAGTGCGTGAATGGGTGGAGGGGGCGTCATGAAGATCACCCAGCGTGAAGCGGCCCGCCAGCTCATGAGTTTTGACGTCATCCTTCTGGGTGCGGTCATCTGCCTGGCCTCGCTTGGGCTCATCATGGTCCTCAGCGCAAGCGGAATCATGGCCGAGAAGGTTTACGGCGACAAATACGCCCTGTTCTGGAAGCAGGTGCTGTTCATGGTCGCCGGAGGCGTCGTGCTGACCGTTGCGGCCCGCACGAACATGGAATTTTTTTACCGCCACACGTATCTCTGGATCCTCATGGCGGCGGGACTTCTTCTGCTGACCGTGTTTTCGCCTCTCGGTACCACTGCAGGCGGAGCAAGCCGCTGGCTCCGGGTTGGCCCGTTTTCGGTTCAGCCGCTGGAAGCCGCCAAGATCGCGCTGGTTTTCTATCTGTCCTACTTTTTCGCCAACAAGCAGGACCTGATCAAAACTTTCAGCGTGGGTTTTCTGCCTCCGATCATGGTCACGGGGAGTCTGTGTTTCCTGCTGCTCCTGCAACCTGATTTCGGAGGCGCGGTGTTTCTGGCGGGCCTGCTTTTCCTGATGTGCCTGGTCGGCGGGACGCGAATCATTTTTCTGGGCTCGGCCATCGTTCTGGCCCTGGTCTCGGCGACGCTGTTGGTGGTCAATTCCCCGTACCGCTTTCGCCGGGTCTTTTCCTTTCTGGACCCGTTCCAGGATGCCCAGAATACTGGATACCAGCTCGTGCAATCCCTTTACGGACTGGGGTCGGGCGGTTGGCTTGGACAGGGGCTTGGCGAGGGGAAGCAGAAGCTTTTCTTCCTGCCCGAAGCACACAATGACTTCATCATGTCCGTGCTTGGGGAAGAACTGGGATTCGTGGGCGTTTCCCTGATCATCATCCTGCTCGGGGTGGTCCTGTGGCGGACTCTTGCGATCAGCATCCGCCAGGCATCCATGCACGACCGCATCACCGCTTTCGGCATGGGAGCGATCGTGATCGTTGGCGGGATCCTGAACATGGGCGTGGTCCTGGGCGCCATTCCTCCCAAGGGAGTGCCCATGCCGTTTTTGAGTTATGGCGGCAGCCACCTGCTTACCGGATTTTTCTGCACAGGGGTGCTGCTCAACCTGTCACGCAAGGTCAAGGCATGAAGCGTTTGATTCTAACCACAGGCGGCACCGGAGGCCATATTTTCCCGGCTCTGGCCGTGGCGGAGTCCGTTCGCGCCGCTGTGCCCGATTGCGAGATCCTGTTCGTGGGCTCGGAGCGCGGACCTGAAGGAGAGTGGGCGCGCAAGGCCGGATTGCCTTTTGTGGCCCTGCCGGCTCAGGGAGTTCTGGGACGAGGCATCAAGAGCGCGGCTACGGCCTTGTGGCTGGGGCGCAGCCTGTTCAAGGCCTGGAAGCTTTTGCGCGAGTTCAGGCCCGACGTGGTGCTGGGGCTGGGCGGATACGCGGGATTTTCCTGCCCGCTGGCGGCAAGCCTGATGGGCATCCCTTCGGCCATTCACGAGCAGAACAGCATGCCCGGGGTGACCAACCGCATTCTGGCGCGGCGCGTGGATCGCATCCTGGTCAGCTTCGCGGACATGGAAGGTCCGATCTTTGGTGGCAAGAAGGCAGTTGTCACCGGTAATCCCGTCCGTGCCGAGATTCGCGCCCTGCGGGATGGGCGGCGCATGCAGGGACGCAACATCCTGATCGTTGGCGGCAGCCAGGGCGCTTCAGCCCTGAATAGCTTCGTGGTGCAGGAACTGGACAGGCTCAAGGCCTTGGGACTGGGTATCTGGCATCAGACGGGAAAGGACGAATTCGAGGCCATCCGTGAAATTTACGACCAAAAATACCCAGCCGCGCGGGTGGAGCCGTTCATCAGCGACATGCACGAGGCATATAGCTTCGCCGATCTGGTGATCTGCCGGGCCGGGGCCACGACCATCGCCGAACTCACTGTGGCGGGAAAGCCGAGCATTCTGGTGCCCTTTCCCTATGCAACCCACGACCACCAGCTCAAGAACGCTCGTTCTCTGGAAAAGGTCGGGGCGGCGCTGGTCATTCAGCAGCGTCAGCTGGATGAACTGAATTTGTCCTCGGTGGTGGGTGATCTTTTTCAAATGCCGGAAAATCTGGCCAGAATGGCCCGGGCGGCCCGCGAAGCGGGTATTCCCGATGCCGGAGACCGGGTGGTGGCACAATTGCAGGATTTGGCGTCGAGCAAAGCGCGGCGTGACAGACGGTGAACATGAAATCGAAAATCAGAAGAATACACATGGTCGGCATCGGCGGCGCAGGCATGAGCGGCATTGCCGAAGTGCTGCTGACCCTTGGCTACGAAGTGTCGGGTTCGGATCTGGTCAAGGGGCCGGTGGCATTGCGCCTTGAGTCTCTGGGGGCCACGATTCACGCCGGTCACGAGAGGAAGAACGTCCGCGACGCGCAGGTCGTGGTCCGCTCCACTGCCGTGCGCGACGACAATCCGGAGCTGGAGGAAGCCAGGGCTCATGGTGTGCCCATCATCCCGCGCGCTGAAATGCTGGCCGAGCTGATGCGCCTGAAGGTTGGCGTGGCCGTGGCCGGGACTCACGGGAAAACCACGACCACGTCGCTTCTGGCCACGATTTTCATGGAGGCCCGCCTGGACCCCACGGTCATCATCGGCGGTCGCCTGAACGCCTACGGTTCCAACGCCATGCTCGGACAGGGGCGTTATCTCATCGCCGAAGCGGATGAGTCCGACGGGTCGTTTCTGTGCCTTTTGCCGAGAATATCCATCGTCACCAACGTGGATGCGGATCATCTGGATTACTACAAGGATCTGGACGAAATCCGGGACAGCTTTGTCGAATTCATGAACAGCGTGCCTTTTTACGGACTGAACGTGGTCTGCGGTGATGACAAGGGCGTGCAATCGATTCTGTCCAGGGTCCGCCGTCCGGTCATGACCTACGGATTCGGTGAGGAAAACGATCTGCGCGCCGAGATCATCACCTGCGAAGCGGGATCGCGATTCAATGTCTATCGCCGGGGCGAATTCTGGGGCGAGGTGTCCCTGACTCATCCCGGCCGGCACAATGTGCTCAATGCCCTGGCCGCCATCGGCGTGGCCATGGAGGCCGAGGTGCCGAAGGCGGACATCATCCAGGGCCTTGGGGCCTTTGCCGGGGTCGGACGCCGCTTCGAGCACAAGGGTGAGCGGAACGGAGTGCTCGTGGTTGACGACTACGGCCATCATCCCACGGAAATCGCCGCGACCATTGAAACCGCAAGGCTATGCTATCCGCAAAAACGCCTCGTGGTGGCCTTCCAGCCGCACAGGTTCAGCAGGACGCAAGCATTGTTCGGCGATTTTTCCAAGGTGTTCGCAGGGGTTGACCAGTTGCTGCTGACGGAGATCTATCCGGCCAGCGAATCCCCCATCCCGGGAGTCAGCGGGCAGAGTCTGGCTCAGGCCATACGGCAGGTGACCAGCACGCCGGTGCGATTTTTCGAGGATTTTGGCGCCATGCAGGCCGCCCTTGGCGAGATCCTGCACGAAGGCGACCTGTTTTTGACACTGGGTGCGGGCAGCATCTGGACAGTAGGCCAGGGCTATCTGGACGAAGGAGCGGGGGATTCGTGAGCACGGCGGTTCTGGGCAAGAAGATTCGCCGGAACGTACCCCGGCGCAAGGAGCGCAGGCAGCCCGTTGACAAGGGCGCGGTGCTTGGCGGCTTCTTTCTTGGCCTGGGACGTACGGTTTTCGTCCTGACGCGCTGGACATTGGGTATTGCAGCCGTGGGTGTGGTCAGCTTCGGGATTCTCTTTGCCTACAGATGGGTCACGGCCCATGAATTTTTTGCGCTCACCAACCTGCGGATTGAAGGTTCCCAGCGGCTCGGCCCCGAAGAGATCGCCGAGATGGGCGGGGTCAGCACGGGATCGAATGTCTTGAGCATCAATATCGCGGAGGTGCAGCGCCGCATCGCCGCAAGTGAATGGGTGGAGAGCGTGGCCGTGACCAGGGTTCTGCCCGACGGACTGGTCATCGAGGTGAAGGAGCGTGAACCCGCCTTCCTGATGCGTCACGACGAGCTGCTCTTCTATGCGGACGTCAATGGGCAAACCATAGCGCCCGTGAGCGTGGAAAAGTTCATTTCGCTCCCTATACTGGAAACGGAAGAGGGCGTGCAGGTCGGAAACGGGATCAGGACGCTTTTGGACGAGGTTGCCCGGAACTCTCTGCCTTTCGGCATGAGCCAGATTGCCTGGCTGCGGCAGGACAGCGCGGATCAGTTCAGCATATTTTTGGAGAAACCACGGGTGCTCGTGCAGTTGGATGGCGCGGATCTGGATGCCGCGCTGAAAAGCCTGACCAAGGTTTGGGCGGATTTGGGGCACCGGGGCGAACTGGATCGCACCGAATTCATGTTTGTCATGCCCGGTCGGGCATGGATCAGGCTAGATGCCGATCAAACACTCTAGGGAACGCATGCCGGCCAGAGCCGGGAGATGAGGGGAAGTATGGCCAAGTCTGAATTGATCGTCGGTCTGGACATCGGAACGACAAAGATATGTACCGTTGTGGGTGAGGTGGGGACGGACTCGCTGGTGGATATCATCGGCATCGGCACCAGCCCCTCCACGGGCCTCAGGAAGGGCGTGGTCGTCAACATCGAACAGACCGTGCAGTCCATCAAGAAAGCCCTCGAAGAAGCCGAGCTCATGGCCGGCTGCGAGATCCGCGCCGTGTACGCCGGGATCGCGGGCAGCCACATCAAGGGCTTCAACAGCCATGGCGTCATCGCGGTCAAGGGCGGTGAGGTCACGGCGCGTGACATCGAGCGGGTCATCGACGCGGCCAAGGCCGTGGCCATTCCGCTCGACCGCGAGGTCATCCACATCCTGCCCCAGGAGTACATCGTCGACGACCAGACAGGCATCGCCGACCCTCTGGGCATGGCCGGGGTGAGGCTTGAGGTGAAGGTGCACATAGTCACCGGAGCGGTGACCAGCGCACAGAACATCGTCAAGAGCTGCCACAAGTCGGGGCTCGACGTCGAAGACATCGTGCTTGAGGCATTCGCCTCGTCCAAGGCCGTGCTGACCGACGAGGAACGGGAGATCGGCGTCGCGCTGGTGGACATAGGTGGCGGCACCTCGGACATCGCAATTTTTCACGGCAATTCCATCAAGCACACCGGGGTCATCGCCCTTGGCGGGACCAACCTGACCAACGACATAGCCTTTGGTCTGCGCACGCCGACCCAGGCCGCCGAGAAGATCAAGATCAAGTACGGCTGCGCGCTCGCCGAATTGGTCAAGAAGGACGAGATCATCGAGGTGCCGAGCGTCGGGGGCCGTGAGCCGCGCAAGCTGACCAGACAGGTCCTGGCGGAGATCTGCGAACCGCGCATGGAGGAATTGCTTGCACTGGTTGACCAGGAGCTGATCCGCTCCGGGTACAAAAAACTTATTGGCGCGGGAGTGGTGCTGACCGGCGGCGCTTCCCGCATCGAAGGGATTCAGGAATTGGCGGAGCAGGTCTTCAACCTGCCGACCAGGACGGGTTCGCCTGCCGGAGTGGGCGGACTCAAGGATGTGGTGGACAGCCCGACGTATGCCACGGCGGTGGGGCTGCTTCTCTATGGCGCGGAAAAGCACGGGCGGGACAGCAAGATCCGCATCCGCGACAAGAACATCTTTCATTCCATCCTGGCGCGGATGAAAAAGTGGTTCGTGGACATCAGCTGACGGGTTTGCAGGGAACGGGAAAACGGAGAACGGAACAACGAACAACGTGGGGGGAAGTATGGATTTCCTGGAAATTGAACGCGAAGACAATGCTTTGATCAAAGTCATCGGAGTGGGTGGCGGAGGCGGCAACGCGGTGAACAACATGATCAAGGCCGCCATGCAGGGCGTGACCTTCATCGCGGCCAACACAGACATGCAGGCCCTGAAGCATTCCCAGGCCGAATACAAGATCCAGCTCGGCGACAAGCTGACCAAGGGTCTCGGCGCCGGTGCGAATCCGGACATGGGCCGGGACGCAGCTCTTGAGAGCCAGGCGCAGATCAGGGACATCCTGGGCGACTGCGACATGGTCTTCGTCACCGCCGGAATGGGCGGCGGCACGGGCACGGGCGCGGCTCCGGTCATCGCTCAGGTGGCCAAGGACATGGGCGCGCTGACCGTGGCCGTTGTCACCAAGCCTTTCTTTTTTGAAGGCAAGCGCCGGCAACAGCAGGCCGAACGCGGGATCAAGGAGCTTCGCGAGATCGTCGACAGCATCATTACCATCCCCAACGACCGCCTGCTGACCCTGGCGTCCAAGAAGGCCTCATTCGTGGACATGCTGGGCAAGGCCGACGAAGTCCTTTTTCACGCCGTGAAGGGCATTTCCGACCTGATCATGGTCCCCGGCCTCATCAACCTCGACTTCGCCGACGTGAAGGCGGTCATGGAAGAGATGGGTCTGGCCATGATGGGCACCGGCATCGCTTCCGGCGACGGCAGAGCCCGCGAAGCGGCGCTCAAGGCCATCACCAGCCCGCTGCTCGAAGACGTGACCATCGACGGCGCTCGCGGCGTGCTCATGAACATCACCTGCGGTCCGGATCTGACCATCGAAGAAGTCAGCGAAGCCGCCAGCATTGTGCATGAAGCCGCTCACGAGGATGCCAAGATCTACTTTGGTACGGTCTTCGACATGAATTGCGTGGATGAAATGCGCATCACCGTCATCGCCACCGGCATCCAGGACGGAAACGCGCCCCTTGAAAAGGGAACCAAGGTCACGCCTTTCGCCGCGAACCCGGCTGCGAACCGACTCGGAGCTGAAAACGAAGGCTCCTTCATCAGGCCGCGCACCCGTAAAATTACGGTCAACGAGAGCGCCGATCTCAGCGTTCCCGCCTATATCCGGGCCAAGACCCAACCCGGTGCGGAAGAAAAGCGGCATGAGGTTCGCAAAATAGTGAACGGAGGCGACGACGCCGAGTTCCTGTTCGAAGAGGAGGAATTTGAAATTCCGTCATTCATCAGAATGCAGGCAGACTAGAATTATCTGTCTCCCCGACGTGTCACCCCGCCCGAGGAGGGAACTGTGTCCGAGCTCTATCTAGGCCGAGCAGTCCCAAAGCTGAAGGAATGGGGAGGACGCCTGCCCGTGGCTCTGGTTTTTCCGGAAGCCGCTCGGCACGGACTCTCCACTCTGGGCTGGCAGGTTGTCTATCGACTGCTCGCAAGTCGCGAGGAGTTGGCCGTTGAACGTTTCTTCTGGGATCCCACTTCTCCGAGGCCCAGGTCCGTTGACTCCGGACGCGACCTGGGCCTCTTCCCCCTTGTTCTTTTCAGCCTCAACTTCGAAGGCGATTTTCCCACCGCAATACGCCTCCTGCAGGATGCCGACATTCCCGTCAGAGCCGAAGAACGTAATTCCTGGCCCATGATCCTTGCAGGTGGACCAGTGGCATTTCTCAACCCGTTTCCGCTCATGCCGGCGCTGGACGGGATTTTTGTCGGCGAGGCAGAAGCCGGGCTTTCGGCCGTCATGGATGCACTTGCAAAAGCCTGGAACGCCGGCGGGGAGAAGACTGCGGCGCTGGAGGATATCGCCAGACTGCCCGGAATGCTGGTTCCCGGCAAAAGCCTTGAACCCGTGCGCAGGCTTGTCGATACGTCCGGGTCCAGGAAGCTGCATGATCCGGCTTATTCCTGTTTTGTCAGTTCCGAGGCCCAGTTTCGGGACATGTTGCTCTTGGAAGTCAACCGGGGCTGTCCCTACGGTTGCCGTTTCTGCGCGGCAGGCAGCATCTACAAGCCTCCCCGTCATGCCGAACTGGAGACCCTGCAGGAAATCGTGACGCGTTGCGCTCCGCAAAAAGTGGGGCTGGTGGGAACGGCCCTGACCGACTGGCAGGACCTGTTGCCCTTCTTGCGCTGGTTGCAGGATCGCAAGATCAAATTTTCGCTGTCTTCGCTGCGTGCCGACGGCTTGACCGATGAGTTGCTCGGATTTCTTCGCCATACCGGCACCCGTTCCGTGACTCTGGCCCTGGAGGGGGCGAGTCGCCGCCTGCGTCAGGCCATGAACAAGCATTTCTCGGAAGAGGCTTTTCTGGAAGCCGTGACGCGCATCAGTCGTTTGCAGTTCAACACCCTGAAACTTTACATGATCACGGGCTGGCCGGATGAGAATGAGGATGACTGGGCTGAATTCGAATCCTTCCTGGGTCGCATTGAAGAGGCCAGGAGGCTGGGGCAGGGCAACCGCAAGAAGGGAGTCGAGCTTGTCTCCCTGTCGGTAAGCTGCCTTGTGCCCAAGGCCTGGACTCCCCTGCAGTGGGCGACCATACCGGACGAGGACTGGTTCAAGAAGGCCATGAAGCGTTTCAAGGGCGCTGTCGGGCGCTTCAAGGGCATGCGTTTCGCGGGAGAGAACCCCGGTCAGGCGCGGGTGCAGATGTTTCTGGCCCGGGGAGGAGAGGAAATTTTTCCCTGTCTGGAACGGGCGGCCGAAATAGGCCTAGCCGAAGCCGTCAAGGAATTCGACGAAATGGTGCGACAGGTGTTTGCCCGACCCCTCGACCGGGACAGCGTGTTTCCCTGGGAACGTCTGGATATCGGAGTTTCAAGAAAATTTTTGTATTCGGAGTGGACCAAGTACAAACACGGGATGGTCAGTCCCCCCTGCCCCGAGTCCTGCCCCGAGTGCAGAGCCTGCGGGATGGATCGCTTCCTGTCATTGCCGCACGGGAGTTAGGGCCAGGCAGTGGTCCTTGTAGAAGAAGCAGTTCCGTCCGTTGCGTTTGGCCTGGTAGAGGGCCTGGTCCGCCGAAAAAAGCCCCGAATCGATGTGCAGGTCGGTTTGCGGGCTGAATGTCGAAATGCCGAGACTTACCGTGATCCTGTCCGAAAGGGGTGAGCCTGGATAGGGGATGTTGGCCAGGAAAAGGGCCTGCTGAATTTTCTGTGCCACACGCTCCGCCCCGCCGCGACTGGTGCTTGGCAGCACCACCACAAATTCTTCCCCGCCGTATCTGGCCACGAAATCCTCCGGCCTTTTGAGCGTCGCGTTCAAGGTTTGAGCGACGCTGCGCAGGGCCATGTCGCCGGCCTGATGGCCGAAGCGGTCATTGAATCCCTTGAAAAAATCAATGTCGATCATGAGCACCGATATCTGGTGGTTGCTGCGCTTGCAGCGGCTTTTCTCGGCCACGAGCACTTCCTGGAATTTACGCCTGTTGGGTATTCCCGTCAGCGGATCCTGCATGACCAGGTTTTCGAGCATGTCCTTGCGGATGCGCGTGGTCTGCAGTCGCGCAAAGAGAAGCGAAGAGAGCAGAAAGGTGCACACGAGCACCAGCGCGTAGCCTGTCTTGGCCCAAAGGGTCAGCCACCAGGGCGGAAGGATGGTGATGCTCATGGACTCGGTGACGGGGCCGTTGATGCCGTCCTTGAGATGGAACACGTAACGGCCCGGTTGCAAGTGCGCGTAGCTGGCCGAGGTTTGCCCGTCGGAATCTGTCCATCCGGCATCCACGCCCTCCAGCTTGTAGACAAACCTTGGCGGGCTGAGGGCGCTGACTTCCGGAATGGCGAAGGTGAAGGTCAGAAAATTCTGGAGATGATCAAGTTCAAGGGCTTCGGGCATCCGTCCCAAGGGAGTGGCGGGCACCTTGCGGTCGAAAACGCGGATATCGGAAATTTTGGGCAGCGTGGGTGGCCTTGAGAGGAGTTTTTGCGGATCGACGAGCAGCAAGCCGTCGGAATGTCCGTAAACGAGCATCTGGCCAAGGGCGAAAGGCGCCGCAGTGATGCTGGAAGCGGGATGTGGCGCGCCGATGGCCATCTCCTGCGCCTGGTTTGATCCGGCCGGGAGGTGAAAGATTTTTGACTGGGTATGCAGCCAGATGCCTTTGCCCTTGTCGTCCCAGAGTGAAAGCACGCTTGGTAACGCTTCATTTTCAACCGTGTGTACGGGTGTGGCAAGCCCTGATGTCAGATTGTAACGCAGCAACTGGTTCGTCGTCCCTACCAGCAATTCCTCCGGCCCGGTTTTGAGCATGCATTTGATGAACTGAAGTTCTCCCTCCTTTGTCGGGGCGGGGAGTGAAAAAAGGGTCTTGAGCCCGGATCGGGTATCGATCTTTTGGATCGTGTCTCCATGACCGACCCAGAGTTCAGCGCCGGACTGCATGAGAGGCGCACCTCCCCCCTGCTTGGGGAAGGTCGTCTCTTTGCGCATGCGTTGGTCGCCGGGATGCCAGGAATAGAGTTCGGCAGTGTTGGAGACCCATATCCGTCCGTCATTCATGGGAACGATGTGTCGGATATACTCGTTCAGAAGTGATGGATCGGTGTCGTCAAAGACGAGCTGTAAATGATCCGTTCTGCCGTCGGAAGTGAAGCGCATAAGGGCGTTTTGGGCGCCGCAGAGAAGGGCATTGTCAGAGGTCCAGACCAGGGCGCGGACTCTTTGCGTGTCGAGAAAAGGTTCGATTTCAAGGCTGGTCGACAAGGATAGCTGGTCCGGATTCAGGGGTGCGGAGCGATACAGCCCACCGTCCTTGAGGGCGACATAGATGCGGGAGTCCACAGGGTTCAACGTACAGACGATGTTTGCATTGATCAACGGTTCGCTTTGGCCCCTGATCTTGAGTTCGAGCAGTTTTGCGCCGGGATAGACCGGCCTGTGCAGCACCCCGTGATTGTAAGTTCCGATCCACAGCATCCTGCCCTTTGTTTCCGTGATGGACGCGATATGGAACGATGTTTTGCTGCGCGAATCGGGTATGCGGAAGGGGTGGCGAAAGATGGTGTCCTGACGGAATGCGTAGCGGAAGAGGCCACTGGAGGTTGAAATCCAGACATCGCCGTTGCTGTCGGTGTAGAGATCGAGAATATAGTCTTCCGTGATGTCGTTTACGGGTACAAGCTCTTGCCGCGCAGCGTGCGCCGGCAGGATCCAGAGGCCGTTGTGCAGCAGACTGACCCAAAGGTTGCCCGCGCCGTCAAAGGTGAGTTTCTTGGCGGAGTAGGGCTCGCCTGTTGGCAGGGGGATGACCTTGGCCGGCCCCCGGTTGCCGGTCAGGCGGAGCACTCCCTGCCCCGTGGCCAGCCACATGTCCCGCTGGGCATTCTCGGTGATATCGAAGACCGTCCAAGGTTTTCCCGGGTCTGGCGGAATGATGTCGACCATTTCGAATCTGTCGAAGGACGGTTCGTAACGATGCAGTCCTCCGTTTCCTGTTCCAGCCCAGAGGGAGCCCTTTTGATCCTTGTGGATGATGTTGACGGTCGAGGTTGAGAGCCCGGCGGGAGTATGGCTTGTCGTGTACCAGCGCGGGGCTTGTGTCGCCAAGGGATAGGACAGCACGCCTGAATTGGTGCCCAGCCACAGGACGTCATTGTCGTCGATCCGCATGTCTCGAATATTGTGTCCCTGCAACACGTCATCGAGTACGGGCCGGACCGATCGGCCGTCATACACGTGCAGTCCCCGGATGGAAGCCATCCAGATATAGCCTTTGGAATCCTGGGCGGTGGCGATGACACTGTTGCGGCTGTTGCGCTCCATGGAAATGTCCAACTTGCTGACATCAAGGGGGATATCCTGGATGGCAGGGGCTGGTTGCGGAAGGAGTAGCAACGCGAGTATAAAAATCAGAGTTCGCATGGAGTTCTTGATATTTTGTAATACATAATTCAAGTAGTATCTGGCGTCGGGTACTTACTGATCAACAGGTGCGTGTCATTTGTCGGGAAAAAGAGCAACCATAGTGCTGCAAAAAAAGCAGGGAAAAAAAAGGAGAGGCAAATTCTCTCTTTTTTTTCTTTTGTTCCTGCTGATTCATGGGATTGCCTGGGCAGAGAATTCCACGGACGAGATCTACCAGTCGGTGGCCCACGGCTCGAACTCCGGCGGTTCGTCCGTCCAATGGGACGATGTCCCGGGAGGGCAGGACGACCTGATTTATCGGTTTGAGCCGGTGAGGGTGCTTGGAGAAAAGCATCAGCCCGGCAAGGCGACGATCGCGGGCAAGGAGTTGCAATCTTTTCCTTCCCGCACGGGAGCCATCACCGAGGCGATCAAGGGCTTCTCCAACGTTCAGTTTTCCAATGCAGAGATCTCCAGCCTCACGGGCGGGGAAATCCGTCCGCCGCGAGTTTCCATTGCAGGAGCCAAGCCCTATGAAAACAATTTTCTCATCGACGGTATGAGCGTCAGCAATACGCTCAATCCTAGCGGACTGGATGCGGATGGGGACGCCGTTGCGGCCTATGATTTGGAAGTTAACGGCGCGGACCAGACAATTTTCTACGATAGCAGCCTCGTGGACACGGTGACTGTTTATTCCAACAACGTGCCGGCCAAGTACGGGCAATTTCTGGGGGGCGTCGTGGATGCTGACTTGGTTGATCCGCGTATGGACCGTTGGCACGCCGTTTTTTCAGGTGGGCATTCCCGCAGTGAGTGGTTTGACCTGAGGGGGGTGGATGAAGAATCGACGACGTCCGCCAACCAGCCCCGTTTTCGATCCTACGCGCTGCGCGCCAGCGCGGACGGTCCTCTTTCGGAGAATACCGCCCTCTTGGTCGCGGCGTCGCAACGACGCTCGGTCATCCCCTTGAAGAGGGAAAATCCCGATGAATCCACTTATGATGATGACCAAAAGCGAAGCAGCGAGAATTTTTTCGCAAAGCTGTTGATCATTCCCGGGGCGGACTTGAAGTTGACTCTGGATGCGACATACGCGCCATATGCGGAAGAGCGATGGAAGCCTTTGTATGACGACAGCGACTGGACAACGCAAAACAAGGCGTACAGGCTGGCCGGTTCGGGGATGCTCAGCGGATTATGGGGCGAGTTGACGGGCAAGGTGGCCTACTCGCAAAACGGCTACAGCAGGGATTCCAAGAACAATTTTCGCGAGACTTACTCCGGATCCGGGGTGCCCGAGTCGGAGACATATTATCGGGGCGGAATTGGGGACGCCGAGGTCACTAACCGCGGCATCGAAGCCGGGATTGATGTTGACCTTGCTGAGTTCGAGACCGGAAATGTCGTTTGGGGGCTTTCTTCCGGTGTGACTCTGAGCAACGTGACTACGGACATGTGGAATGAGGAGGCCCGTATGGAGATCATGACGATGCCTTCCAGCGGAAAGTGGACTCGCGTCTTCACGACCTATCCCGAGAGCGATCAGAGTAGGACTCTGAATTCGCTGGGCTGGTATGGCCAAGCCGAGATCCAGTGGGAGCGATTCACGCTTACGCCCGGCTTGCGCATCGATCACGACGATTTCTCTTTGAATACCGACGTTGCCACACGTTTCAAGATGGAACTGGACACCATGGGGGACGGCGTATTGCGTCTGGTGGCAGGAGCCAACAGATATTACGGCGGCCAACTCCGAGCCTACGTGTTCGATCGGTATCGGCCGTCATGGACAAGGCTGATCCGATATAATACCAATCCTGACATTTTGCCACCGCTCAAGGTGAGTGATGACAAGAGTTATCAGGCCAAGGGGCTGGACACGCCGTATTCCGACGAACTCATGGGGGGCATCATCGGGAATGTCGCTGGATTCGAGTATGGTCTGGAGTTCGTACACCGGGATCACCGGGATCAGATCATCAGCAAAGCCAGGGAAAAGGGAGTTTATGAGCTGACCAATGACGGTAAAAGTTCTTACGACGGCATTTCTCTTTCCTTGATGCGTTCCTATGAAACCGTCCGGTTCGGAACCCATGCACTTTCATTTGGCGTGACGCAGTCCTGGTCCAAAACCTTCAACGGCGCCTTTGACAGCGACGTCGACGAGTACAAGGATATTAACGACTACGCATACGACTACGATCGTGTCTATTTCGAAGGTGGACTCATTGATCGCAGCCAGATGCCTGCAAACGACTACAATTCCCCTGCGGTTGTCACGCTGTCATGGCTGGGCAGTTTTTACGACGACAGATTCAGGATCAATTGTGTTTCCCGCTGGCGGGATTCAACCAGCGGGCTCATGAATGACCAGCGCATCGCCGCTGAAACACCTTTTGGCACAGTGGAGAAGAAACCCACGACTTCAAGCTCTAAGTGGCTTGATGAGGACGGGCGGTATCACGATGCCTACAAGGAGGGGATAATCTCGGGAGGCCTGGTTACAGACGTTTCGTTGGAGCTTGATGTGGTGAAGGAGGAGTTGCTTTCCATCAGCCTGCTGTTGGACGTTTTCAACGTATTCGCCTCCGATGGGCACACCGGGGTATCCGAACTCGGGGGCGGAGACGTGAAACTTCCGCGTAGTGAATATGGGCGCGGCTACTACGCGGGAGTTCGCTGCGAATTCTGATCAGACCGTGTACCTGCGGCGCAGGCGAAATTCCAGGCGGGCAGCGCCCATGGAGCAGGAGAAGGTCAATAAGAAGTACAGGAGCGCCACGCAGGTCCAGACCTCCATGGTCAGATAGGTCGTGGCCATGAGTTGCATGCCCTGGAAGGTCAGTTCCTGGATTGAGATGACCGACACGATGGCTGAATCCTTGATCGTGGAGATGATCTGCCCGGCCAGCGGAGGGATCATGTTGCGCACGGCCTGGGGCATGATGATGAAGACCATGAGCCCAAAGCGCGGGAACCCCTGCGCGCGTCCCGCTTCCCACTGCCCGGCATCCACCGACCGAATTCCCCCGCGGACGATTTCAGCGACATATGCCCCTTCGTAGAGCCCAAGAGTGAAGGCCGCCGTGACAAAGGCGTCAACCTGGTCCAGGCGTCCGATCAACACTCCGGCCACGGCCTTGACTCCGTCCGGGGCCGTGCGCAGTGCGTCCTGAAGCCCGAGGGCCGGGGCGATCTGGTCGGCCAGGAAAAAATAACACAGAAAAATGAGAACCAGGGGCGGCAGGTTGCGGCACAGTTCGACATAGGTGCTGCCCATGAGCCGCAGGTACAGGCTGGGGCTTGTTCGGGCCAGCCCTGCCCACACGCCCAGGAAAAGGGCGATGAGCGCGGACCAGCAGGTCAGGCGGATGGTAGTGAAGAGGCCCTGCAGCAGCAGGCCGGGACGCCCGTCCTCGCGCAGCAGGTATTGGCCGAGCACGTTCCATTCCCAGGGGTTTCCGTTCTGGGCGTTTATGCGCCAGACAACATGCCAGACGCAGCCTGCAAGGAAAATGAGCAGGACTGCGTCGAGTTTCGTGAGGGGCGGTCTTGGGCCTCGCCTCGCCCGGGGGATGCCCCCCGGGGTCTGGCGCGTTGCGGGGCTCACTTGATCTGAGCCTCCCAGTCCATGGTCTTGAACCAGTAGGCATATCTCTCGGCCAGCCAGCCTTCGGCTCCGGCCACCAGCACCCAGTTGTTCAGGAAGTTCAGGAAGTCGTGGTCACCCTTGCGCACTGCAAAGCCGATGGGTTCCTGGGTAAAGGTTTCGCCCTGCAGCGGCAGGTAGAGCTTGTCCTTGTTGCGGATGGCCTGCTGCTCCGGAAAAGGGGCCGAGGCGACCATGGCGTGCGCTCTGCCGTTCAGGACCTCCTGCAGCGCCTGGGCTTCGTCGTCGAACATTCGCACCGTGGCCTTGGGCATGTGTTTTTTTGCCGCAGCTACGGAAGTTGCGCCGGTTTTCGCGGACAGGATGATCTCGGGCTTGTTGAAGTCGTCCAGGGAGGACAGGTTCGGTGCCGCCGCAATGCTCGCGACCAGGGACATGCCGGAGAATTCGTAGGGGTTGCTGAAGTTGACCTTGAGATTGCGGGCGGGCTGGATGCCCATGCCGCCGATGATGACGTCGAATTTGCCGGTCAAGAGGGCCGGTATGATGCCCGACCATTTGGTGGGTACGAACTCGATCTCCACGCCCATGTCCGCGGCCACGCGCCGGGCCACGTCGATCTCGAAGCCGATGTATTCGCCGTTCTTGTCCTTCATGGCCCAGGGCACGAACGTGTCGAAGCCCACACGCAGCACGCCTCTCTCCATGACCTGATCAAGCACGCTTTTTTCGGCCGCCGAGCTTTCCACAGGCATGAGGCCTGCGCAGAGGCTGAGACACAGGATTAAAATTGCGGTTATTCTGTACATGAATCCTCCAGATGTGGTGAAGATGAATGTTTTTCCAGCAATCTGGCCAGTGACGACAGGGTGACCGTGAAGACAAGGTAAATGAGCGCCACGACAGACCAGATTTCAAAGCTCAGGAAGGTCTCCGCGATGATGGCCTGGCCGTACATGGTCAGGTCGTAGATGGCGATAGTCGAGACCAGGGCCGAGTCCTTGATGAGAGAGACACCCTGGCTGGTCAGCGGTGGAAGGACATTGCGCAGGGCCTGGGGCAGGATGACCTGCATGTAGATGCTCGGCTTCTTCATGCCCAGGCTGAGCGCCCCTTCCCATTGACCGCGCGGGATGGCCAGGATGCCCGCCCTGATGATTTCCGAGGCATAGGCCCCCTCGAACAGGGACAGGGCCAGCACTGCCGAGGACAGTCTGCCAAGGTCCACGGCCGGGGCCAGGACGAAATAGATGAAGAATATCTGGACCAGAAGCGGCGTGTTGCGGATAAGTTCCAGATATCCTCTGGCCATGGCCTGGCCGACCACGGAGCCTGACAGCCGGAGCAGGGCGGTGCCCAACGCGAGGACGGCCGCGCCGGCAAGGCCAAGCCCGGAAACAAGCAGGGTTATGCCCGCGCCCTGCAGCAGGGGACCGGGACTGCCGTCCGGAAGCAGGATGAAGCGCGGAACCCTGTACCACTGCCAGTTGTAGCCCATGCTCTCCGCGCCGCGCAACACGACCCAGGCCACGCAGAGCATGGTCAGGGCGTAGGCAACGATGGAACACGCCGTTCCGCAACGGCACCTCAAGGAATTGAATCGGGCTATCATGGCGGATCCCGCAGCCCGGAACGGGCTGCGGAAAGGTATTTTATTGAGGGCGGATGGTCATGACGGGCACGGCCGATGTCTTGACGACTTTTTCGGCCACGGAGCCGAAAAGAAGACGGTTCAGGCCCTGACGGCCATGCGTGGACATGATGATGATGTCCGCTTTTTCCGCCTGGGCCAGATTTACGATGGCTTCGGCCGCATCGCCGCTGACCACCTTGCCCGTTGCCCGAACATCGGAAAAGTGCTTGTCCACGAATTCGGTCATGGTTTTTTCCGCTCCCGTGACGATGTCTCCGACAAGCTGCGGCAGGGATGCGGCAGGCAGATCGAAGATCTCATACTGAATCATCGACGGCGCGACATACACCACAAGGATGTCGGCATCGAATTTGAGGGCGAATTCCCGCGCCGTCTTGGCAATGGCCGTGCTGGATTCGGAAAAATCCACGGGACAGAGGATTTTGGAAAACATGCTCATTTCTCTACCTCCTGGCAGATGGTTGCTTAACCTATCAGATCGATTTCATGGTCTAAATTTAGCACAGCTGGGAAACATTGCAAGGCCGCGAGTCATTGAGACTCGGAATTCAGCCTCTTCGCGGAGGCATCCCGGGAGGGGCAGGAAAGTTGTGCAAAAGGTGTTTTTTCAAGCGATCTTGTCGAAACATTTGGATATTCTTTTTAACCTTCGAGAGGCAAAGGTCAACGGGTTGTTGCCAAATTGATGGATTTTTTGCGATTTCGCGTTCCGTGGGGCGGATTATTCGTGCCCGTGCATGGGATTGTCTGTGTTTTTTTAAAGTCATCACGTCAGTTGTAAGAATTGCGCTACACTTTGTTTTTAAAATGCGTTAACAATCCGTGAAAAAACGGATGCGGATATTCTTCAACGTCTTCACCACAGGAGGGTTTCATGAGAAAATCAAGCGTGATCGTGCTGATCGTTCTGGCTTTCAGCCTTGCCATGGCCGGTGGCTGTTCCAAGAAAGTGAGCTCCACTCCCGTCGGAACCTCGGCCGCCGGTTCGAGCGCGGATACAGGCGGCTTGAGCGCCGAGCAGCTTGAAGCGCAGCGCCTGGCCGAACTGAGGCGGCAGGCTATCGACAAGATCGGTGCCGACCGGATCTATTTTGCCTTCGACAGAAGCGAGCTTACGGACCTGTCCCGTCAGATTCTGGCGGAAAAGGCCGAACTCATGAAGACGCATCCATCCTTGAATCTACTGATCGAAGGGCATTGCGACGAGCGCGGCACCAATGAGTACAACATGGCTCTTGGCGAACGTCGGGCCAGGGCCGCCTATGAATATCTGGTCCTCATGGGGATCGAGGCCGGGCGGTTGACTATCATAAGTTACGGCGAAGAATATCCGGCAGTACCAGGTTCAAGTGAAGAAGCCTGGGCCAAGAACAGGCGCGACGAGTTCAAGGCTTCGGTAAACTAGGGTACGGGCTTCTTTAATCTTGAACTACTGAACGCTGGACACTATAACGCCGCTCATGTTCCCGTGCAAAACGGGACGAGAGCGGCGTTTTTGATTGCTCACTCGCGGACGGAATGTGTTTTTGGGGCAATGTTTTGACTCACGATAACGTTTTCAAGCGTTCAAATTCGTCTTTTTTGGATTGTTTCGTGTTCCTGCGAAATTCGCGATGAATTTCTGATCGTGGCCCGGAAGGATTCTCTTTTCCGGGATTGAATTTTTTACAACTGTGCATGGAGCAATTCGATTTGAGCTGTTGCAACCGTTCTTGTCCCACGCGACTCCAGGCCGGAGCAAAAATGAGCCGACGTGCGATGTTTATCCTGTTGATGGGATTTTTTTCATGGGTGAATTTTCAGGGAGCAGCGGCTTTTGCCGACGGCAGCCAGCTCTGGTTCAAGGACGGTCGGCCAGTCGGCGAGGCGCTTGAAGCTGTCGCCATTCTGTCCGATGCTGCCGAGGAGGGCCTCTCGCCGCGAAAATACGGCGCGGCCGCCCTCGGTCAGGCGCTGGAGGCGACGCAAGGTGCCGAAGTGATGGCGCCAGGCGTCATCATGCGCCTTGAGCAGGATTTGGCTGATGCGATGCTCCGCTATTTCAGGGATCTGCATTTCGGACAGATCGATCCGCGTCAGATTCAGGAGAATTTCACGCCCAATGCCCCTGACAGATTTGATCCGGCCGCACACCTTCAGCGAGCGTTGCAGACCGGTCGCATGCGTGAGGCCGTGGCCGAGGCCGCTCCGCAGGTGCCGCTTTATGGCCGTCTGCGCCAGGCCCGGGCCCGTTACAGTGAGCTGGCGGATGATCCGGTTTTCAGCAAATTGTGGCAGTCGCCGCTCCCCCCTCTGCCGAACGGCAAGCTGGAAATCGGGGAATCCTATGCCGGGATGCCGCTGGTCACGCTGCGCCTCATCGCTCTTGGCGACCTTCCTCGCGAGACGGGCATGACCGAATTCTATGAAGGCCACATCGTGAAGGGAATCATGGATTTTCAGGTCCGTCACGGGATGGAGCCGGATGGGGTCATCGGGCGCAAGACATTTGCGCAGCTTGGCGTGGCCCCTTCCGCCCGGGTGCGGCAAATCGAGCTGTCCATGGAGAGGCTGCGCTGGACTCCGCTTCTGCATGCGCCGCGCATGATCGCCGTGAATATTCCGGAGCACATGCTTGAGGCTTATGAGGTGGAAAACGGCACGGTCGATATTCAGACATCGATGCGGGTCATCATCGGCAGCGCCCTGGACACGCGCACGCCGCTCTTTGACGGCCGGATGCGGTCCATCGAGTTCAGCCCCTACTGGAATGTTCCCCTGTCCATCGCCAGGTCCGAGGTCGTGCCCAAGATTTTGCGCGATCCGAGTTATTTCACACGGCAGGGATTTGAAATCGTGTCCGCCGACGGGCGTATCATCACGACACTGTCCCTGGATGATCTGGAGGCGGTGCGCACAGGAAAGATGAGGATTCGCCAGCGGCCAGGCCCCAAGAATGCATTGGGCGACATAAAATTCATATTTCCCAACAAAGACAGCATTTTCTTGCATCATACGCCGACCACGCATCTTTTTGAGAAGCAGCGGCGTGATTTGAGCCATGGTTGCATTCGGGTTGAAGACCCGGTAGGGCTGGCGAAATTTGTCCTGCGACACGATAAGGTCTGGAACGAAGAGCGCATCCGCGAAGCGATGAGCGCAGGCGTTTCCACCACGCTGAGTTTGCGTGAGCCGCTGCAGGTCGTGCTGGCCTACAATACGGTGCAGATCAAAAACGATGGCCGTGTCCATTTTTTTCAGGACATATACGGCCAGGACAAACTTCTCGACCAGGCCTTGCGCAGGTCCGTTCAAACCAGCCAATGATCAACTACACATGAAACATTCACGTCGTCACTTTCTCTGCAGCATGGCCAATCTGGCCGTGGCCGGTGTCGCCCTGTCCCTTGCCCCTTCGGCCTTCGCGGCCAAACCCGGGTCTCGCAGTTTGACCTTCGCGAATACGCACACCGGCGAGAAACTGCACATCGTCTATGCAAACGGAAACCAGTATGTTCCCGGTGCCTTGAAAACACTCAATCGTTTTCTGCGTGACCATTACACGGGACAGATCGGGCGGATGGATCCGAAACTCTTTGATCTTCTGTACAAGCTCAAGCTGACACTGGGGAGCAATGAGCCTTTCGAGATCGTCTCCGGCTACCGCTGTCCGGCCACCAATACGAAATTGCGCAGAAAAGGTGGCGGCGGTGTCGCCAAACGCAGCCTGCACATGGAAGGCAAGGCCCTCGACCTGCGCCTGGCAGACGTCTCCCTCGCCGACCTGCGCGATGCCGCAAAGGATTCCCGCAAGGGCGGCGTTGGATTCTACCCGAAGGACGGGTTTGTGCATGTCGATACCGGCGTGGTTCGCAGCTGGTAGACAAGCCGTTCCCACTCCCCGCGCATCAGTTTTTACACAGTTAGAATCCCTCAGGATTCCATGCTCATTTATCTGCTTGTTTTTATACCAATGATTTTTTGAAAATGGCAAAAGAAAAGGACTTGCGGCTATCTGGCTGCAAGTCCATGTTTTTTATGGTGCCCAGGGCGGGACTTGAACCCGCACGACCTTAAAGGTCAAGGGATTTTAAATCCCTGGCGTCTACCACTTCCACCACCCGGGCAGGGAGGTTTTTCAAATATACAGGGCGGTGATGACCGTCAATTCTTTCTTGGCCTCTGCCAGGGGCTAGGCGATGACGCTCAGGAGTCGTCCCTTGTGTGGGTGCTCTGACGGTGATGGCGGAGTGGTTTGCCTTGTTTCGGACGGTTTGCGAGCGACCGATGGCGAGACGGTATTGCCAGGCTTGTCCAGTGTTTCCACTGGGCGGGCGATGTTTACGTTTTCGTTCATGGCCTTCAGTCTGTTGCGTTGCGGCTTGCGATGAAGTTCTTGAAGTCGGCGGCAAATCCGCTGTCGATGTAGCTCAGGTCGCGCAATAGTTCCTCCACGTCAAAACCGTTTTGCACCGCGAACTGGGCGAATGCCCGGCCCGAGGTGCCGGCGTGGCGCTGGCGGATCAGGCCTTCGCCGTCGCGTGAAAAGAACTGGTAGTGCCCCAGGGCATCGAGCACCAGAGAGTACTCCAGGTCCCAGGGAGTGTCTGCCGCGTAGTTGGCGACGGATCCGAGATAGTGGCCGGGCAGGGATTTCAAGCGGTTCTCCTGTCTTTACGCAGAGTGAATTTGTACCAATCCTTGTACTGATAGAAATAAAGGGCGGTGGAGCACTGGACCAGGACGGATGCGAACATGGCCATCCATACGCCGTTGGCGGACTGAAACACCACATGTCCCAGCAGGTAGGCCAGGGGCAGGCGTACCAGCCACGCCGCAGTGCCGAATATGATGGCCTGGTATATGGTCGCCCCTGCTCCGGTGAAGGCTCCGCCAAGGATCATGGCGGCCAGCAGTGGCGGCGTGGCGGCCATGTTCCAGGCCAGGTAGCGTATGGCTTCTTCCTGCACTTGCAGGTCCGGGGCGACAAAGGCGATGACCGGTTCGATGACCAGCCACAGAAGGCCGGTGATGAAGCTCATGGCGATCACGCCCACGAGCATGATCTTGTAGCCGATGCGTTTGGCTTCCTCTTTTTGACCCTGGCCAAGGTAGTGGCCGACCAGAATGGAGGCGGTGAAATTGAAGGCAATGCCAGGCAGAAAGAGCAGGGCCTCGATGCGGATGCCGGCGCTCATCCCCGCCATGGCGATGACGTTGTCAAAGGGGAGACTGGCCGTGATGGCATAGAGCACCATGTAGGCCGAGTGCCAGACCAGTTGCATGAGCCCGGCCGGCCAGGCCACCTTGACCAGATAGGGCAGGGCCAACCGGACCCAGCACCACGGGGCCAGGCTTTGCCGGGAAAGTAGCCCGCAGCGGAACATCATGACGAAGTTGTAGATGGTCCCGCAGAGGATGGAGGCGAATGTCGCCCAGGCGATGCCCTTGTATCCGAGGTCGGGCAGCCCCCACATGCCGAGCCCAAGGCCCAGGTCAAGCAGCGTGTTTACTCCCGTGACCAGGATCATGGAATAAAGGGGCAGGGTCACGATTTTCTGGGCCCGGAAAAAGGCGTTGCTGATGGTGAACAGGTAGTAGGCCGGCAGAATGTAGAGGCTGACCTGCAGCAGATACTCGGCGATGGGCATGACCTCGGCCGGGATCTGCAGAAGGAGCAGGAAGCGCTCGTCGAACCACAGCCCGAAGGCCAGGATGATCAGTCCTGTGACAAGCCCCAGCCCCACTCCCAGCCCCACAAAACGTTTGACGCGGCGCGGAAGCCCCGCTCCAGAGCTCTGGCTTATGGCCGCCACGCCGCCGTTGGCCAGCGCAATGGCCACGACCATGAAAAAGAACATGGCCTGGCTCATGACGCCCACGCAGGCCTGGGTCTCTCGCCCGATCCGCCCGGCCACCCAGACGTCGACAAAGCCGATCAGGAAGTGGAAGAACATCATCACCACCTGAGGCCAGGCCAGGTTCCAGATGGTCGCGTAAGGGGCGCGTTGCAGTTGCTGGTTGAAATCGCTTTGAGACATGTCTGCTCCGGGTGAGTTGTCAGGGTCGGAATGCTTCAGTGACTTTGATTTGACAAGCGAAAATGTGTCTGCCGGATGCCATGGACCGCCTGGGCTTGCTTTCCCGGGAGGCTGCGGATAACGAAACGGATCTTGTCAACATAAAGGGCCTGGGCCCGTGAGGTATAGCGTGGATTTTGAAAATTTGCCCGAAAGCGTGACCGTGATCGAAGAGGGCGAGAAAAAATTTTTTCTCGTCGGCACCGCTCACGTTTCCCTGGAAAGTGTCGAGGATGTGCGACGGACCGTGGAGATCGTGAATCCCGATTCCATCTGCGTCGAACTCTGCCCGGCGCGCCACCAGGCCATGACCCGGCGTGACGACTGGAAACGGATGGACATCTACAAGGTCATCAAGGAGGGCAAGGCCGTCTTTTTGATGGTGCAGCTCGTGCTGCAGGCCTTTTACCGCAAGATCGGCGACAAGCTGGGCGTACAACCCGGCGCGGAGATGATGGAAGGGGTACGCCTGGCACAAGAGACCGGAGCCACTCTGGTCCTGGCCGATCGCGATGTGCAGGTCACCTTGAAGCGCGTCTGGGGCTATCTTGGCTTCTGGAAGAAATTTCAGCTCCTGAGCCAGCTTCTGGCCAGCATTTTCGTCGACGACGAGGTGGACAAGGCCCTCATCGAGGACCTGAAGAAAAAGGACCAGCTGGCCGCCATCATGGGCTCATTTGCGGAAAATTTTCCACAGATCAAGGAGCGTCTCATCGACGAGCGCGACATCTATCTGGCGCAGAAGATCCGCAAGGCGCCGGGCACGAACATCGTGGCCGTGGTCGGAGCAGGTCACGTGCCGGGCATGCAGCAATATTTTGGCCGGGAGATCGATCTGACTCCGCTTGAAGAGCTCCCTCCCCCCTCCAGATGGGGCGTTTTCTGGAAGTGGGGGTTGCCCGGTTTTTTCGTCGCATTGCTGGTCATCGGTTTTTTCCGTGGCGGCGCTGACGCCTCCATGGACGCAATCTCGGTTTGGGTGCTGGTGACCGGCATCGGAGCGGCCCTTGGTTCTCTTGCAGCCTTTGGCCATCCGCTGACCGTGCTTTCGAGTTTTCTGGCCGCGCCCATCACCACGCTGCATCCGTTGATCGCGGCGGGCTGGGTGGCCGGACTTGTCCAGGCCTGGGTCAAGAAGCCCACGGTTTCGGACCTCGAAGAGCTGCCCATGAGCGTCATGACGGTAAAGGGCTTCTGGATCAATCCGGTCAGCCGCATTCTGCTGGTGGTCATTTTCGCCAACCTGGGTGCGACCATCGGCGTGTTCGTCTCCGGAAGCTGGATCGCGAGCATGGTGTTCTAGGGCGGCAGGGCTCAGACCGGGGCCCCGTGTCGAAATATACATGCGGCCTTATCACCGCGAAGGCGGGAATCCATCCTGCATGATTTCATATCGAACAACTTGTTTTGCAAAACAAAAAAGGGTGGCCATCACGGCCACCCTTTTTGTTTTCTTTTTGAACAGCTTCAGCGGCTAGTACGCTCCGTCCTGGGCCAGTTCCTTTTCAGTGACCTTGTGGGCGAAGGTCCGGTAGAGCCAGAACTGGTAGGCCGCCACGATGGGGATGAAGACCAGTGTCACGCCCAGCATGATGGACAGGGTCAGGGTGCTGGAAGCCGCGTTGGAGATGGTGATGGAATAGTCCGGAGAGATGCTCGAGGGCAGCAGTGCCGGGTACAATCCGACCACGCCGAAGAGCGTCAGCCCGGCGATTATGGCGGCGGACAGCCCCCATGCGAACCACCACTGCTCCTTGCCGATCTGCTGGCGCAGCAGAACGAGGGCCAGAACCGGAATCACCAGCAGGACGAGCATCAGCGGGTTGGTCAGGTAGTTGGCCAGAAGGTTGGTGTAAATGGCGGTCAGGACCACGAAGGCACCGATGAGCGCCACCAGCACGGGCCAGAGCTTGCGGGTCAGATTGGCTGCGCGCTGTTGCAGGTCCCCGTCGCTTTTGACCGTCAACCACAGGGCTCCGTGCATGACGAAGAGCAGCACGAAGAGCACTCCTCCGGCCAGGCCGTAGGGATTCAGGAGAGTCAGCAGGTTGCCCTGGAAGACACCGTTTTCATCCAGGGGCAGACCCATGAAGATGTTGGCGAAAGCCACGCCCAGAAGCAGCGCGGGCACAAAGCTGCCGATGGTGGCGCCCCAGTCCCAGACCCTGCGCCAGGCCGGGCTGTCGACCTGGTGACGGAACTCCAGGGAGACGCCGCGGACGATCAACGCGAAGAGCAGCAGCATGAGCGGCGTGTAGAGGCCGCTGAACATGACCGCGTAAGCCTTGGGAAACGCGGCGAAAGTCACGCCGCCGGCGGTGATCAGCCAGACTTCGTTGCCGTCCCAGAAGGGACCCATGGCGTTGAGCATGACCCTGCGGTCCGTGTCGGACTTGCCCAGGAACGGGATGAGCGTCCCGATGCCCAGATCGTATCCGTCCAGCACGAAATAAACGGCCCAGAGCACACCCCAGAGTAGGAACCATATGGTTTCAAGCATGTATCAATCCTCCTTGTGATCTGAACGGTTTACGCCTCGGCAGGGCCTTTCTTGGCGAACTTGAAGAGCAGGTAGATGTCAACTGCGCCCAGCAGTGCGTACAGCAGGGTCAGCGCCACCAGGGAGAAGGCCACCTGGGACGTCACGATAGGCGAGACCGCGTCGGCGGTTTTCATGAGCCCATAGACGATCCAGGGTTGACGTCCCACCTCGGCCACGACCCAGCCGGCCTCGATGGCGAGGTAGGGGAGCGGGATGGCGAAGAGCATGGCTTTGAGCAGGCGCGGCGTTTCGGTCAGCCTGTTGCGGCGCAGGAACGCCCAGATGCACAGGATGGGCAGGAGCGTGCCGATTCCGACCATGGCCCTGAAGGAGAGAAAGGTCAGCATGACGGGCGGTCGCTCGTCTTTCGGCCAGTCCTTCAGACCCTGGACAGGAGTGTTGAAGGAACCGTGGGCCAGGAAGGACAGGGCGCCGGGGATGCCGAAGAGTTCAACGGCGTTTTTCTCGTTTTTCTCATCCGGCACGACCAGCAGATACATGGGCGCGCTCTCCTGGGTTTCCCACAGGGATTCCATGGCCGCGAGCTTGGCGGGCTGTATTCTGCCGACTTCCTGGGCGTGATGATGGCCCTGGACCGCGACCAGCACCGAAAAGACAAGGGCGAAGACCATGCCCATCTTGAAGGAACGGGTAAAGAAGTCGATGTTCTGCTTCTTGAGCAGATGGTAGGCGGAGACGCCCATGATGAAAAAACCGGCCAGGGTGAAGGCGCCGCTCAGAGTGTGGACGTACTGCTGCCAGCCAAAGGGGTTCAGGAGCACGTGGAAGAAGTTGTCCAGTTCTGCGCGGCCGTTTCTGAGCACATAGCCCACCGGGTTCTGCATGAAGGCGTTGGCCAGGAGAATCCATGCCGCCGAGAGGTTGGAGGCGATGGCCACCAGCCAGATACAGGCCGCGTGCATCTTGGGGGACAGGATGTTCCAGCCAAAGATCCAGGCGCCGAGAAAGGTTGATTCCAGGAAAAAGGATGTGGTGGCCTCGATGGCCAAAAGAGACCCGAAGATGTCTCCGACGTATTCGGAATAGCGGGACCAGTTGGTGCCGAACTGAAATTCAAGCGTGATTCCCGTGACCACGCCGAGCACGAAATTGATGACAAAGAGCTTTCCCCAGAATTTGGTCATCCGTTTGTACGTCTCGTCGCCGGTACGTACGTATTTGGTTTCCATGATGGCCACCAGAATGGACAAGCCGAGGGTCAGCGGGACGAAGATGAAATGAAACATGGTAGCCATGGCGAATTGAAGCCTGGATAACATGAGCACATCCATAGTGAGTCTCCTTTAGTTTTGTGCGGGTGCGTGGCCCGTGATCCGGCAGACGGCCTCCGCGGCCAGGATGGCCAGGGTCACTTCCTGAAGTTCACGGTCGCGGTAAAGTTCCAGGACAGATTGGTCCAGGCTCATGGCTTCAAGTTTCGGCAGCGCCGAAGTCAGGCCCAGCAGGCCGCAGGCCCATGCCGTCAGACCCCGGATGACCGTGTCGCAGTCTTCAAGGGCGCAGAGCAGATCGGCTTCGGCCTTTGCCGCGAGCTCGGGCCGGACCTGCGCCAGTCGGCCCACGCCCCATACGGCCCCACGGCGCAGGGGCGCGTGCTCCAGATAGCAGTCCGGACGGCAATGGTCCTCATGGATGTAGGCCAGGAGGTGGTTGTGGTATTCGGCGGCGACAAGGGGGCTTGCGGCCATGATCTCGGCCATGGCTTCCGGTGCGCCCCAGCCGATGCCTCCGGATTCGTCGTTGAGACTCCAGATGAAGCGACGCATGACCACGCGCGCCTTTTCCGGAGACTTTTCGGCCAGGGCCGCGACGACGATCCCAAACGCCGTGACGGCACGCCAGCGGACCAGCGGCACCGGGTTGCACAGCGCCGAGAAGAGCGGAGCCACGGCCTGCTGCCCGAGCTCCGCGAGGTTGCCAAGTCCGGCCTCCCAGCCATCACTGGCCAGGAGGTCCAGGACTTGACGTTTTATTTCCCTGCTGCGCGCCATGGTGCGTATCTTAAGCCTCGGCTTCCACTTTGGCGACGATGGCCTTGCCAACCTGACGACCCAGTTCCTTGCACTCGGCCAGCTTGGCGTGGTCCGGCACGTTCTTGCACTTCACTCCGGGTTCGACGACCTCGACCTTGGCCGACTTGAGCCACTCGGTCAGGACGCCCAGGGATTCGCCGCTCCAGCCAAAGGATGCGAAGGCTGCGCCGACGCGTCCCTGGGGCTTGAGGCCCTTCATGTAGGTCAGAAAGTCCGCCATCAGCGGCATGATGCCGTTGTTGTGGGTCGGGGAGCCGCAGATGATTCCGGTGGCGTCGGCCAGTGCGCCCATGACGTCGGAATGGTGGTACTGCTTGAGGTGCATGATTCTGGCCGCGACCCCTTCTTCCATGAGTCCCTCGGCAATGGCCTTGGCCATCTTTTCCGTGGAATGCCACATGGTGTCATAGACAATGAGGGCCTTCTTGTTTGGCTTCTGCTCGGCGTAGTCGCGGTAGGCCTGAAGGATCAGCGGCACATTGGAGCGCCAGATGATGCCGTGGTCCGGTGCGATCATGTCGATGTCAAGACCCAGCTTGCCTACATCGTCGAGCACCGCAATGACCCGGGGGGAAAAAGGCAGGACGATGTTGAAATAGTAGTGGGAGGCCTCCGCCATGAGCATGGCCAGATCTATTTCGTCGTCGAAGCGTTCGCTGGAGGCTATATTCTGCCCGAAAGCGTCATTGGAGATGAGCAGCTTGTCTTCGGGAATGAAGGAGAACATGGAGTCAGGCCAGTGCAGCATGCGTGTCTCGATGAACTGCACCGTGCGTTTGCCGAGGCTGATGGAGTCGCCGGTCTGCACCGGATGGTAGGGCCAGTCGGGCTGGTGGTAATGGTCGAGAAGCATGCGATGCCCTATCTTGGAGCAGAAAACCTTTTCGGGCTGAATCTTTTCCATCAGGAAGGGCATGGCCCCGGAGTGGTCGGGTTCAATGTGGTTGCAGACGATGTAGTCGATCTTTTCCAGCGGAATGATGGATCTGATCTGGTGATACAGGTCCATCTGAAATTTGGCCGGAACGGAGTCGAAAAGGGTGATCTTGTCGTCGATGACCAGATACGCGTTATATGTCGTTCCCTGGGGAGATTTGGAGTATCCGTGGAAATCGTGGATGTTCCAGTCCACGACGCCGACCCAGTAGATGTCTTTCTTGATTTCGGTAACAGGCATTGGGAATTGTCCTTACAACGTGATGACCCCGCCCTGGGCGGGGAGGTGAGCGTAGAAAAAAACAAGGCCAGCCCGGATCGTGCGGGCTGGCCTTGGTCGATCAATTTTCCTTGGCGAAATCTTCCTTGCCGGCTCCGCAGACGGGACAGGTCCAGTCGTCGGGAATGTCCTCGAACTTGGTTCCGGGAGCGACGCCGCTGTCCGGGTCGCCGACGGCCGGGTCGTAAACATAGCCGCAGAGGGTGCAAACGTATTTATCCATGCTGAGTAACTCCTTTTAGTTTTCGATTTTCCAGTGTCCGTGCAGGTTGCAGTATTCGCGGGCCGTGACTTTTTCCGCAGTGATACAGAATTCGGCTTCAGGGGCCTGGCCGGGGTTGAGATACTGGCGATAGACCTTGCCGTCAGCCACAAGCTCGATCCATTCAACATAATGGGCGTCGAGCATGGGATGGGCGACTTCGCCGACCACGACCTTGTAGCCATTGGCGGTCTTGTGGATGACGGGGACATGTTTTTCCCGGGCCGCGTCCACTGTCCCTTCAACCTGAAGCTTCATGTCCTCACCACAACAGACCAGAGCTCCGGCGCCGCCATGCATCACTTCAACGATATTTCCACATAGTTCGCATTTGTACACTTCGAGTCTTTGAGCCATTTATTCCTCCATGTTCGTGGTATGAATTTACCCGAGCACTTACCATGGAACGGCTGAGTGTTCCAGTGATTTTGATAATTGGGACATGTTGGCCGCTATGGGACTACTGCGTCAACTTTTTTCCAGCCTGACACTGGGGGCAGAGCCCCGAGAATTCAAGGCTTACGCCGGTGATCAGGAAGTCCGTGTCAAGCCCCTGCTCAATGCCCGAGATGTCCGGAGCGTCGAAGATGTCTCCCACCTTTCCGCATGCTTCGCAGCGGATATGATGATGGGGGGACACGTCGCCGTCAAAACGCTTCTGGCCGGCCGCATTTTCGAGTTTGCGAACCAGGCCGAGCGAACTGAGCACCTCCAGATTGCGGTACACGGTGCCAAGGCTGATGCGGGGCATCTTCTGTCGCACCATTCCGTAGATCTCGTCGGCAGTGGGGTGGGTGGTCACTGATTTGAGCTCTTCCAGGATGATCCTGCGTTGATTGGTCAGTCGCATGTCTTTGCCCAATAGTTCTTTCATGTCGGTACCTCTGTCAAACTTTGATAATTGTTCCTATTAAAAACAAGGACCGGCGTCAACAAAAAGACGGAGTTGGGTCAGTCTGGGATGGATGAAAGCAGATCCAGGATCTGTTTTTCCGAGATGTCTTTCATGCAGGCGTTGCCAAGAGCGCATGCGTCCTGACCGTGCAGGGAGCAGGGAGCCTTGGGGCAGATGCTCTGGTGGACCACGTCATGCGGGCCCGAGGGGTAAAAACCCCATTCTCTTGTCGTCGGCCCGAACAGGGCGACAACCGGCGTGTCCACGGCCGTGGCCAGGTGCATGGGGCCGGAGTCCCCGGTGACCAGGACCCGGCACAGGGACAGCAGGGCGGAGGTGGCGCGCAGGTCGGTGGCGTTGGTCAGGTCGTGCGGAGCCTGCGGATAGAGCGGCTGGTCATGACGGCCAAGGATGAGCACCTGCTGTCCATTGGCTTCGAGATTCAGGATCAGATTTCGCCAGACTTCGGGGCGCGGGGTTTTGGCCGGGTGGGTGGCGTAGGGATGGATGGCGACGGGGCGCATGAATCCCAGACGTGAAAGTGTTTCACGGGCAGCGGCTTTTTCTTTTTCGGAAAGAAAGATGCGGGGCTTCAGGGCAAGGGCGTCCACCGGTTCCGGACCCAGAGCCATGCAGTAGCGCTGGGGGACGTTGAGGCGGCGGAGTCTGGCGGCGAAGAGCGGGTGCCTGGTGGCCAGAAACAGCCGTCTGCTCAGCGAGAATTTGCGGTAGGTGCGCGTGGCCCCGGGCCAGAGCGTGCGCAGCAGCATGGTGCGCAGGTTGACGTGCAGGTCGAGCAGCGGCAGGTGCCCAAATTCCCGGGCCAGCCCACGGCAGAACCTGATCCAGCTAGCGCCGCGCAGGTCTTCATCGCGGACTCCGATGATCCCGGTCACGGCCGGGTGGTTGTCGAAGACGGGAGCCAGGGCCGGTCTGGTCAGCACCCGAAAGGTTAACCCGGCCTGTTCATGCCAGTATGCGAGCACCCCTGTGGTCAGGATGGCGTCGCCAAGGGCGCTCAGCCGTACGGTCATGCATTCCTGGTTGCTGAAAGGCAGGGACATGGGCAAGGGCTCCTATCTTTGCGCGCAAAGATCGGCGTAGACCTGCATGAGGGCTGCCGAAGTGCGTGAGATGTGAAAGTTTTGGGCATGGAGCACGCCCCGGGCGATCATTTCCTGACGCAGGGTGCTGTCTCCCAGGACCTTGGCCAGGGCCTGGGCCAGTTCCGGCACATCGCCCGGCGTGGTATACAGGGCTGCGTCGCCGCCGGGTTCTGCAAAGCAGGAGCCGGTGGAGGTGATGACCGGGATTCCGCTGCTCAGAGCCTCAAGGATCGGGATGCCGAAGCCTTCGCCCACCGAAGGATAGGCAAAAGCCTCGGCCAGCTGGTACAGGCCGGGCAGGTCCGCGTCCGCGACCTGTCCGAGAAAATGGACCCGGCCTAGAAGGCCTGCGGCCCGCGCCTGATCGCGCAGGGCCGACTCAAGGGGGCCCTTGCCTACGATGACCAGATCCGGACGCTCGGCCGAAGGCAGCAGCGCCAGGGCCGAGATGAGCGTCTGGGCGCCCTTGCGGGGGATGAGGGAGCCGACGAACAGTACGTAGCGTTGGGGCAGGTCGTGGGCCCTGCGCAGCCTGTCCAGTTCATCTTGCCCCCTGACAACGGAGAAGGCCGGGGAACAGCTCTGATAGGCGACACGGATGCGCTCCCTGGGGATCTTGAAAATTTCGTGCACGTCGTCGGCGGTCTTGCGGCTGATGGCCACAATCATGTCCGCGTGCAGGCAGCTTTTTCGGTATTTGAAGGCGTAGAGCTGCCTGTCGATCCAGGGATAGAGATGAGGGTGGGTCAGGAAAAGCAGATCGTGCATGCTGACCACGGTGCGCGTGCGCGGCCCGAAAGAGGTCAGCGGGAGTTCGTGGGAGAGGCCATGATAAATGTCCAGGTCATGGGTGCGCGCCTCGCGGGGAATGCCCAGGCTGCGCCACAGGGCGGGAAACATGCGTCCAATCGGGCATGCTTCGTGCACATGCAGGCCGTGGCAGGCGGGCAATGTGCAAAATGGCCCGGACAGTCGTTGAGCATATAACGTGTAGCGGTGCTCCGGAAAATGCTCCGCCAGTCCGAAGACGGTGCTGCGGGCGTAGTTGCCCAGCCCTGTCGGGTTGTTGAAAAAGCGTTTGGCGTCAAATCCGATGTGCATGCACATGTTCCTTTTTTTGCACAAGATGCTCCAGGTAGCAGCCAAGGTCGCGTGCCAGCCAGGTCGGGCGGTCCGGTCCGGGGGAGCAGCGCTGCATCGTGAGCCCGGATGTCTCGAGGCCAAGGCCCCGGGCGGCATCGGAGCCATGTCCGGTCAGGACCAGCACCGTTTCGGCGCAGCCGATGGCCTGACCGAAGCGTATGTCGGCGACCTTGTCTCCGATCATGACCGTTTTCTCCGGTGACAGGCCGTAGGTAGCCGCCAGTTTTTGCCAGATCCCGACGCGAGGCTTGCGGCACTCGCATTTGTCTTCAGGGGAGTGGGGGCAATGGGCGGCGCCGCCGAGGACGATGCCTTCGGCCAGGAGCAGCTCCACCAGGCGCGCGTGCACCCTGCGGTAGTCGTCTTCGCTGAAGAGGCCGCGCCCGATGCCGCTCTGATTGCTGGCCAGATAGAAGCTGCAGCCAAGTCCGGCCAGCCTGCGCATGGGAACGGCCACGCCGGGAATGAGCGCGACCAGAGCGGGCTCGCTCAGGTAGTGGCGCTCTTCAATCAGGGTGCCGTCGCGGTCGAGCAGTATGGTGTCTATGCCTGTCATATTTGTCCTTGCTGAAGATGGGCTTTTTTGATCGGTAAGCGCAGCAAGGTCAAGAAAGGAAATGGACTGGTCCGGCCATCCTGCCCGAGAGAGTCAAAAGTCTGAAATTTGTCATACGAAAATGTTGACGAAACTGGTCTGGTTGTGGATATGCGCGTGCGAAACGGCACGCAAGGCGTCGTGACAGGTGGCGCCGGTTCATGCTAGGAGCCGGGCCACAATGAAACCGGAGACTTTATGAGTACTGCAAAAAATCAGAAATGGGTGTACCTCGCCGCCGTCCTGCTCGTCGGCGCCGGCGTAGGATACCTTCTCTTCAGTGGCCTGTCCCAGAATTCCGTGTATTTTCTCAATGTATCCGAAGCCCTGGCCATGCCGGCGGAAAAGCTTTCCCAGGCCAGGCTTTTCGGCATGGTGGCAGAAAAGGGTGTGGAGCACGACCCCACGGCCATGGGGGTGTCCTTTTTCGCCTTGGACAAGGACGATCCGAGTCAGGTCATCCGCGTTCACTACCGGGGGGCCGTGCCCGACACGTTCAAGGCCGGCGTCGAGGTTATCCTTGAGGGCTCGTTCAAGGCCGACACCCGGGTGTTCGAGGCCACCACGCTGCTGACCAAGTGCCCTTCCAAATACGAAAAGAATGAAAAGGGCCAGATGCGTCCCCCCGGATTCACCAGCTAGTCCCGGTTCTTTCACTTATTTTTTGCAACCAGAACCTCCACGAGGATACCCCGTTTCATGCACGCCATCAGTTTCACCGCACTACTCTTGAGCATGCTGGCCGCCGTGGGCTTGACCGCGACGGCCGGGATGAAGGCCCTCAAAGACGATTTCGACACCGTCACCCTGCTTGAAAAGGGCCAGATCCTGCTGACCGTCGTGGTCCTGGCGGTCTCCGCCATTCTGGTGCAGGCCCTGGTGGTCCGTGACTTCTCCTACGTCTATGTCCGAGATTACACGGATACCTTTCTGCCCCTGTTTTATGCCGTCACGGCATTCTGGGCCGGGCAGAACGGCTCCTTTCTGTTCTGGTATCTGTGCGTGGCCCTCATGGGCTGCTGCATGATCTACACCCCCGGATATTCCCGGCTGGACGGCAGGACCAAGGTTTTTTTCTGGATTCTCTTTTTCCTGGTCGAGATCTTTTTCCTTTACGCCCTGACCGGTCCGAGCAACCCCTTCATGAAGCTCGATCCCGTACCGGCGGAAGGCCGGGGACTCAACCCCCTGCTGCAGAATCCGGGCATGATATTTCATCCTCCGCTTCTTTTCCTGGGCTACGCCGGATACACCATTCCCTTTTGCCTGGCCCTGGCTTCCCGCCTTTCGGGCAACAGCCGCGAGTGGCTTGAACTGTGCCGCAACTGGAACATCGTGGCCTGGATATTCCTGACCTCGGGCATCATCCTCGGGGCCTGGTGGTCCTACATGGAACTTGGCTGGGGCGGTTACTGGGCCTGGGACCCGGTCGAGAACGCCTCGCTCATCCCCTGGCTGGCCGGTACCGCCTTCATCCATACCGCCATCGTCGGCCGCACGCGCAAGTCGCTGCTGCGCACCAACGTGTTCATGGTCGCCCTGACCTTCCTGCTCTGCTTTTTCGCCACCTTCGTGGTCCGCAGCGGCATGATCGATTCCCTGCACGCCTTCGGCGGCAGCCGCATGGGTATCCCGCTCCTGGTCTTCATGATCGCCACGTTGCTGCTGACCGTTTACGTTTGCCTGGTCCAGCGCAAGGACGACTCCGTGCACATCGATGACTTCGCCAGCCGTCCGGGCATGCTCTTCCTGGCTTCCTGGCTCTTCCTGTGCCTTGGCGGCATTGTCTTCCTGGGCGTGCTCTGGCCGGTCCTGAGCAGCATGTGGAGCGCCAATCCCGTTGGTCTTGACGCCGGCTTCTACAACAGGGTCTGTCTGCCGCTTTTTGCCGTGCTGGCCTTTATCATGTCCATCTGTCCCTGGTTTTCGCAAAAAAGCGGAATCAACGACAAGGCGGCTCTGGGGCTGGTTCTGGGCGTTGGCGCAGGAGCGGCGGTGATCATGTTCGTGCTGGGTTACTCGCAGCCGCTGGCTCTTTTCTCGGCGGTCTCGGGCTTCATGATGATGGTTTCCATTGCCCTTTTCTTCGTGCGCAACAAGGGCGCCCGGGCCTTCCTGCCTTCATGGGGCGCTTACGGCGTGCACATGGGCGTGGCGCTGATGGTTGTCGGCGTGGCTTTTTCCGGGCCCTACAAGATGGAGACGGAGGCCGTACTGAGCAAAGGACAGTCCATGACCGTGGGCTCATATGAGATCATGTTCAACGAACTGACCCACGATCACGGCAATCCGGCCATGGACACCCACGCAGCCCTGCTGACAGTGACCCAGGGCGGCAAGTCCGTGGGCAGCCTGGCGCCGGAGAAGCGGTTGTACCGCAACTTCGAGCAGTCGACCTTTGCCGAGGTTTCGGTCATCCCGTCCCTGGGCGAGGAAATATATGCCACGCTGCTCGGCTTCGACGAGCAGGGCACGGTCAGCCTGAAGGTGAGCGTCAACCCTCTGGTCAACTGGATCTGGATCGGCGGCACCCTGTCATGTCTGATCGCGTTCTTGTGCTGGAGAAAGATCGAGCGCCGAGGATGAGTTCAGGTTCCCTGTTAACCCTGCGCGGAGTCAGCCATTTTTTTGGCTCCCGCCTGATTTTCAAGGGCGTGTCCTGCGAACTGGGCCCGGGCAGCATCTTGCTCGTGGCCGGGCCAAACGGCGCGGGCAAGACTACGCTCCTGAAAATCATGGCCGGCCTGACCCCGCCCCGGGCAGGTACGGTGGAGCGCAGGGTCCGGGATCGGGCCATGGCCTTCATGGGGCATCAGACCTTTGTCTATCCGGCGCTCTCGGCCCTGGGGAACCTTGAGTTCTGGAACAGCGTCTACGGGCGTGGCCTCGACGACGCAGCCCTGCTCGGACTGCTGGACCGGGTCGGGCTCAAGGGATTTGCCCTGGAGGCGGCGGGCACGTTTTCCCGTGGCATGGCCCAGCGGCTGTCCCTGGCGAGGGTCCTCCTGGTCGAACCTGAGCTCCTCTTTCTGGATGAGCCATCCACCGGCCTTGATGCGGCTTCACAGGCCTTGCTGCATGGCGAATTGGAGAAGGCCAGAACCCGGGGCGCGGGAATCGTCTGGATCTCCCACGACCTGGACCGCGACCTCGGCCGCGCCGACATGGTCCTGGGACTTGGCGGACGCGGCATGAACTATTTCGGCCCGGCGCATGGGTTTGCCCCGGAGGCACTGTGATCACGTCCTCACTGGCCATCGCCCGCAAGGATCTGCGTCTGGCCTTCGCGGGTGGGCAGGGCCCGGTTCAGGCCGTGTTGCTCGGGCTTCTGCTGGTATTCATTTTCAGTCTGTCGGCCGCTCCGGGCGAGCGATTTTCCGCCCAGCAGGCCATGGCCATCTTCTGGCTGTGCAGCTCTTTTGGGGTGGTCCTGATTTTTTCCCTGCTTTTTCGTTTCGAGGAAGAGAACGACACCGCCACGGCCCTGCTCCTTTCCCCTCTGCCGGTGCAGGGATTGTGGCTGGGCAAGACCCTGGCGGGCTTTTTGCTGCTTCTGCTGTGTCAGGTTTTCTTTTTTCCGGCGGCCCTGGTCTTTCTCGGCCTCGACCCCGGCGGCAACCTGTCCGGGCTCATGCTCATGGTGCTTGGGGTGGATGTCGGCCTGTGCGTGCTCGGCGGCCTCATCGGAGCCATGGGGCAGGGCCAGGGGGCCAAGGACGCTCTTTTGACCATCATCGTGTTTCCGTTGCAGATACCGCTTCTTCTCGGCGGAATTCGCATCGGGGTCGGACTGATGCAGGGTGCGTCGATGGCCGGGGTCGCGGATTGGTTCGGACTTGTCTTGGCGTTCGACGCAGTTTTTGCGGGTGCGGCACTTTTTCTGTTCCCGCATGTCTTCAGAGGGGAATAAAAGGACGAACATGTTTCGCATCTATCCAAAAGTACTCACAATTCTTGCTTGCGCCACCATCGCGCTGATGGCGGTGGGCCAATACGCCATCTGGTTTCACGCCCCCGAGGAAATGACCATGGGGCTGGTGCAGAAGGTTTTCTATTTTCATCTGCCCCTTGCGTGGTGGTCCTTTATGGCCTTTTTCGGGGTGTGCGCCGCAAGCGTCATGGTGCTTTGGACCGGACATGAGCGGTGGGACGTTTTGGCCGGAGTGCTGGCCGAAATCGGAGTGCTTTTCAGCGGTCTGGCCCTGATTACCGGCTCTATCTGGGGACGCGCAGCCTGGAATACCTGGTGGACCTGGGATCCGCGCCTGTCGACGACACTTGTGATGTGGTTCGTCTATGCCGGCTATCTGGTCCTGCGTTCCGCCGATGTGGGTGGTACCAAGGGCGCGAAGGTGCGGGCGGTGCTGGGGATAGTGGCCTTTTTGGATGTTCCGCTGGTTTTTCTGTCCGCCAGGCTCTGGCGTTCCATCCATCCGGCCGTACTGGCGTCCAGGGGCGGAGGGCTTGAACCGGAGATGTGGACGGCGGTGTGGATCAATGTCCTGGCCTGGGGCGCGATGTTTGGGACTCTTGTCCTGGCCCGCTACCACGGAGCCGGTCTGAAGCGTCGCGTCGAG
Source organism: Deltaproteobacteria bacterium HGW-Deltaproteobacteria-18 (assembly GCA_002841885.1). Lineage (NCBI taxonomy): Bacteria > Deltaproteobacteria > Deltaproteobacteria bacterium HGW-Deltaproteobacteria-18. The sequence goes on along the minus strand of PHBE01000006.1, from coordinate 26,919 downwards.
GCGGCTCTGATCGGAATCCAGGAAAAGACCTTGCAATAAGGGGATAGGCATGAATTACCTTTTTATCGCCAATGTGTGCGTCTGGCTGGGAGTGGGCGGTTACGTCCTGTTTCTGGCCCGCCAGCACAGTGTTTTGGAGCGCCGCGTACGGCAACTGGAGATCATTGATGGAGACGAATAACGCTTTTCCCCAGAGCGCCCGGCGTTGGGCGATGTATTTTCTGCTGGCCTGCCTCGGCCTCATGCTCTTTGCGGCGGTGAGTTTCAGGGTTGAGAACCCGTCCATCGTGCAGCATGAGCAGCCCCGGGAGATGCCCGGTGGAGGCGGCATGGAGCAGATGGGCGGAGACATGGCCGCAGTGTCGGCCATGATGAAAAAATTGCAGGAAAACCCGGAAGATGTTCAAGCCATGCGCTCCCTTGGCATGTCGTTCATGGACATGCAGGCCTGGGACAAGGCGATGTCCTTCTGGGACATGCTCCTTGAGCGGGATGCAAACGACGTCATGGCCCTCAACCAAAAGGGCTTCTGCCTGTTCGAGATGGAGAAATACGCCGAGGCCGCAGAACTTTTCGAGCGCATGCTGACCATTGAGCAGAAGAATTTTCATGCCCATTACAATCTGGGGGTCATTTACAAACATTATCTGTCGCAACCGGACAAGGCTGCAGCACATTTTCAGGCCGTCATCGACGCCGCGCCCGATGATCCCGGGTTGATCGAAAACGCAAGGAGGGAGCTTGGCGGAAAGTAATTGCCTCGCTCCTGTTTGACACCTCCAAGGGGCTAATGGTAATAGCCCACGATTCCGCAAGCTTTAGTGGCCCGCCATGGCGGGTCATGAATCATATCCCAAACTTGAACATTGTGGAGGAACTGATGAAACGTTTTTCTGGTCTCGTGATCGCGGCGTGCCTGACTTTGCTGACCAGTACGGCATTTGGTGCCGATACCGTTAAGATCGGCGTGGCGGGAGCACACACCGGCGATCTGGCCTCCTACGGCCTGCCGACGGTCAATGCCGCCAAGCTCGTGGCGAAGGACGTCAATGCCAAAGGCGGCATCGACGGCAAGCAGATTGAACTCCTGATCCAGGACGAAGAGTGCAAGCCTGAAAAGGCGACCAACGCGGCCACCAAGCTCGTTTCTGACGGCGCAGTCGTGGTTGTCGGCCACATCTGCTCCGGCGCCACCAAGGCTGCTCTCCCAATTTACACCGAAGCCAAGATCGTGACCATGTCCCCTTCGGCCACCAACCCGGAACTGACCCAGAGCGGCCAGTATCCCACCTTCTTCCGCACCATCGCTTCCGATGACGCCCAGGCGCTGCTTGGCGTCAACTTCGCTATCGACAAGCTGGGTGCCAAAAAGATCGCGGTGCTGCATGACAAGGGCGATTACGGCAAGGGTTATGCCGAGTACGCACAGAAGTTCATCACGGAAAACGGCAAGGCCGAAGTCGTCCTGTTCGAAGGCGTGACTCCCGGTGCGGTGGATTACTCCGCAGTGGTGCAGAAGGTCCGTCAGGCTGGCGCAGATACCGTCATGTTCGGCGGCTATCATCCTGAAGCCTCCAAGATTGTTTCCCAGCTCAAGAAGAAGCGTGTCGACGTGAAGTTCATCTCCGACGACGGCGTCAAGGACGACACCTTCATCAAGGTCGCAGGTGCCGATGCTGAAGACGTTTACGCTTCCGGTCCCCAGGACGTCAGTGGCCTGGAAATGAACAAGGCCGCCAAGGCTGCCCACGTTGCGGAATTCGGTTCCGAGCCCGGCGCGTTCTTTGATGCCGCTTATGCGGCCATGCAGGCCCTGGTCAACGCCATCGACAAGGCCGACTCCACTGACGCCGACAAGATCATGGAAATGCTTCGCACCGAAAACGTGGACACCACCGTCGGTACGATCAAGTTTGACGCCCGCGGCGATGCCGAAGGCGTAGGTTTCTCCATGTACCAGGTACAGGGCGGCGCTTACGTGGAATTGAAGTAGGCTCCCTCCAATAATGCAGCTTTAACCGAGGGACGGGCGATAAAGCCTGTCCCTCGGTTCTTTCAACAGCCCGGCAAGGATTGGTCCAGGACCGGAGCAGACGGGGAATTATGGACTGGCAATATTTTACGGAACTTTTTTTGGGCGGATTGACCAGGGGGAGCATCTACGCTCTCATCGCCATCGGCTACACCATGGTTTACGGCATCATCGAGCTCATCAACTTCGCACACGGTGAAGTTTACATGCTCGGTGCCTTCGTGGGCCTGATCATAGCCAGCGTGCTTGGCATCATGGGGTTTCCCGCACCGGCTATCCTGGTCATCGCCGCAGTGGTGGCGATCATCTACTGCGCGGGGTACGGCTATACCATGGAGAAGGTCGCCTACAAGCCCCTGCGCGGGGCCGGCCGTCTCTCTCCGCTCATTTCCGCCATCGGCATGTCCCTGTTTCTGCAGAACTACATCATCCTGGCCCAGACTTCCGACTTTCTTCCATTTCCGCGCCTGATCCCGGATTTTGATTTCATCGAACCCATCGCCCACGTCTTCGGTTCCTCGGATTTCGTCATAGTGGTCACGAGTGCGTTCTCCATGGCGGGTCTGACCCTGTTCATCAAGTACACCAAGATGGGCAAGGCCATGCGCGCCACTGCCCAGAACCGCAAGATGGCCATGCTGCTCGGGGTCAATTCGGACAGGGTCATCTCCATCACTTTCATACTCGGTTCGTCCCTGGCGGCCCTTGGCGGCGTGCTCATCGCCTCGCATGTCGGCATGGTCAATTTCGCCATTGGTTTTCTCGCGGGCATCAAGGCCTTCACGGCCGCTGTCTTGGGCGGCATTGGATCCATCCCCGGAGCCATGCTGGGCGGACTCTTTTTGGGCTTGTCCGAAAGTTTTGCCACCGGATATATCTCAAGCGACTATGAAGACGTCTTCGCCTTCACCCTGCTGGTGGTCTTTCTGATCTTCCGCCCGTCGGGAATCATGGGCAAGGCCAAGGTGGAGAAAGTATGATCAGCGGACGCAAACGTATCGAAGGGCGGACACGATAATGAACGAATTGAAAAAATCCATCATGGTCAGCCTGTGGTTCATGTTTCTGACCTTTCCCATCATGGTCATTCGCGTAAACACCATCGAAAAGACGGTGATCTGGCGCTGGGAAAACATGGCCTTGATCGGAATCGGCAGCTTTGTTCTGTCCTTTCTGTGGCGCTGGGCCATACGTCGCAAGGAAGCCGGTGAAGCGGTAGCGGCATCCGGAGAGAAGAAGGTCGGAAAATTGTCGGAACTGGCCAACAATCCGGCACTGACCAATACTTTCCGGGCCTTTTTCCTGGTCGTGTTTCTGGTCACGCCCTGGCTGGTGACCACCTATCAGACCAATATCCTGATTTCCTTTTTGCTTTACGTCGTGCTCGGGCTCGGGCTCAACATCATCGTCGGCGTCGCCGGCCTGCTTTTTCTCGGCCATGCGGCCTTTTACGCCATCGGTGCCTATTCCTACGCACTCCTGAACCAGTATTTCGGTCTTGGCTTCTGGATTGCGCTTCCTCTGGGCGGCGTGATCGCGGCCCTGGCCGGCATTGCCCTGGCCTTTCCCGTGCTACGGTTGCGCGGGGACTATCTGGCCATCGTCACCCTCGGTTTCGGAGAGATAGTCCGTCTGGTGCTCGAGAATTGGAGCGACCTGACCGGAGGCCCTTCGGGTATCTCAAACATCCCGCGCCCGGGTCTCTTTGATGCGAAACTCTCGGTCGCGGATGCAAATATCTATATCTATTACATTGTTCTGGTGCTGGCCATCATTACCATCGTTGCCGTGACCCGCCTCAAGGATTCGCGCATCGGCCGCGCCCTGCAGGCCCTGCGCGAAGATGAGATCGCTTGCGAGGCGATGGGCATCGACCGTGTCGGCGTCAAGGTCATGGCTTTTGGCCTTGGAACTGCCTGGGCCGGGTTCGCCGGAGTCATTTTCGCGGCCAAGACCACCTTCATCAATCCGGCGAGCTTCACCTTTTTCGAATCGGCCATTATTTTGTCCATTGTCGTTCTGGGCGGGATGGGGTCAAATCTCGGGGTCATCCTTGGCTCCGCCTTTCTGGTGCTCCTGCCGGAATATCTGCGTGCCTTTTCCGAGTACCGCATGATCCTTTTCGCTACAGCGATGGTGCTGATGATGGTTTTTCGGCCTCAGGGCCTCATCCCGGCCAAGGGGAGGACCTACACCGTGGACGATCCTGAACTGAACACGGCCAATGGAGGACGTATCTAGATGAAACCGGTACTCGACGTCACGGCTGTGTCCATGAATTTCGGCGGCCTGCGCGCTCTTAATGAAGTTCGACTGGAGGTCCAGTCGGGTGAGATAGTAGCTCTTATCGGCCCTAACGGGGCGGGCAAGACCACGTTCTTCAATTGCATCACCAGCATCTACGAGCCCACAGAAGGCGAGGTATGGTTTACGCCCAGAAACGGGACGCGGACCAAGGTCAACGGTCTCAAGCCGAATCTGGTCACCGAACTTGGCATGGCCCGGACATTCCAGAACATCCGTCTTTTCAAGAACATGAGTGTGCTTGAAAACGTCATGATCGCCCGCCATTGCAGGACCAAGGCTGGCATCTGGGGCGCGCTCCTGCGTTCTCCCGGGGTTCTGCGCGAGGAGAAGGAGATCGTGGACCGGAGTTACGAACTGCTCAAATACATGGGATTGCATAAATTCTACAAGGAACTGGCCTGCAATCTGCCGTATGGAGCCCAGCGCAGACTTGAAATAGCCCGCGCCCTGGCCACAGAGCCGACCCTGCTTCTGCTCGACGAGCCAGCCGCAGGCATGAACCCGCAGGAAACCGAAGCCCTCAAGCATATGGTGTTCAAGATCCGGGACGAGATGGACATGGCCATCCTCCTCATCGAGCACGACATGAGCATGGTCATGAGCATTTCGGAGCGGATTTACGTCATGGAGTACGGCTGCCTCATCGCCAGCGGAACTCCGACCGAGATCAGCAGCGATCCTCGGGTCATAAAAGCCTACCTCGGGGAGGAAGCGCATGCTTGAGCTCAAGAACGTCTCCACATTCTACGGCAACATCCAGGCCCTGCACGAGATTTCCCTGCACATCGACAAAGGGGAGATCGTTTCCCTGATCGGCGCCAACGGCGCGGGCAAGAGCACCACGCTCATGTCCATCTGCGGTGGCGTTCCGCCCCGAAGCGGCGAGATCCTGTTCGAGGGGCAGCCCATTCATCAGGTCAAGGCGGACCGGATCGTGCGCATGGGCATTTCGCAGGTTCCCGAAGGGCGTCTCATTTTTCCTGAGATGACGGTCATGGAGAATCTGGATCTGGGGGCTTTTTTGCGCAACGACAAGGTCGGCATCGCCCAGGATCTGGAATATGTCTTCACGCTTTTTCCCATTCTGGCGGAACGCCGCAAGCAATTGGGCGGCACCCTCTCCGGCGGAGAGCAGCAGATGCTGGCCATTTCACGTGCACTCATGGCCCGGCCCAGGCTTCTGCTGCTGGATGAACCATCTCTTGGCCTCGCGCCGATCATTATCGCTCAAATTTTCGACATCATCCGCAAGGTCAACGAATCCGGGACCACGGTCTTTCTGGTCGAGCAGAACGCCAACCAGGCGCTCAAGATCGCTCACCGGGCCTATGTCATGGAAAATGGCCGCATAACCCTTGAAGACTCGGGCACGGCCCTGCTTTCCAACGAGGATGTCAAAAAGGCTTATCTGGGGATCTAACCCCGAATCTTGAATTGTAACCAAATCCCCAGCATCGGGAGAGACAAATATGGAAAAATTTTTAGGCAAGGCATTGACCTTCGACGATGTCCTGCTTGCTCCGGCATACTCCGAAGTGACGCCGGACCAGGTCATTTTGAACACCAGGCTGACTCCGGCCATCGAACTCAATATTCCCTTCTTGAGCGCGGCCATGGACACGGTCACGGAGTCGCGCATGGCCATCTCCCTGGCTCGGGCCGGGGGAATAGGCATCGTGCACAAGAACATGACCGTCGAACAGCAGGCTCTTGAGGTCATCAAGGTCAAGAAGTCTGAGTCGGGCATGATTGTCGATCCGATAACCGTAGACCCGGATGATACCGTCGGCCATGCGCTCGAGTTGATGCGTGACTACCGCATCTCGGGACTGCCGGTGGTTCTTGGAGACCGGCTTGTGGGCATCGTGACCAACCGCGACGTGCGGTTCGTGACCGACATGTCCGCCAAGGTCAGCGAAGTCATGACCAGCAAGAAGCTTATCACCGTGCCGGTGGGTATTTCTCTTGAAGACGCCAAGCGGCATCTGCATGACAACCGTATCGAGAAGCTTCTGGTCGTGGACGAGAGCAACAAGCTCAAAGGACTTTTGACCATCAAGGACATCGACAAGGTTCGCAAGTATCCCAACGCCTGCAAGGACGACATGGGCCGTCTGCGTGTCGGTGCTGCCGTCGGCGTTGGCGCCGGGCGCGCCGAACGCGTCGAGGCTCTGGTCAAGGCTGGTGCGGACGTGATCGTTCTGGATTCCGCCCATGGCCATTCCCGCAATATCCTGGACGCTGTCCGCGCGACCAAGACCGAGTGGCCTGATGTGGAGATCATCGCCGGCAACGTGGCCACCTACGAGGGAGCCAAGGCACTCATCGCTGCGGGCGCCGATGCGGTCAAGGTCGGCATCGGGCCCGGTTCCATCTGTACCACGCGCATCGTCGCCGGTGTCGGCGTGCCGCAGATCACGGCCATCATGGATTGCGTACGCGCCTGCCGCGAAGAGGGACGTTGCTGCATCGCCGATGGCGGGGTCAAGTTTTCCGGGGATGTGGTCAAGGCTCTGGTCGCCGGGGCCGATACGGTCATGATGGGCTCCATGTTTGCCGGAACCGAGGAGAGCCCGGGCGAGAAAATTCTGTATCAGGGCCGCACCTACAAGATCTACCGCGGCATGGGTTCCATCGATGCCATGAAGGACGGCAGCAGCGACCGTTACTTCCAGGAAGGATCCAAGAAGCTCGTTCCCGAGGGCATTGTCGGACGCGTTCCCTACAAGGGTTCGGTGCTCGAGACCATCGACCAGCTTGTCGGCGGCGTACGTTCCGGGATGGGCTATCTGGGCGCCAAGGACATCGAAACAATGCAGCAGAAAGCCCAGTTTGTGGAAATCTCCGCGGCCGGTCTTCGCGAGAGCCATGTCCACGACGTGATCATCACCAAGGAAGCGCCCAATTACAGGGTGGACGCGTACTGAAACTTTCGAGAATATAACCATCCGTGAACTCGGATGGAGGTAAAAATGGATATACAAGAAAAAGTCATCATTCTGGATTTCGGATCCCAATACACCCAGCTCATTGCCCGGCGCACACGTGAATCCGGCGTCTATTCCGAGATTCATCCGTGCACGATCAGCATAAATGAGCTCAAAGCCCTGCAGCCCAGCGCCATCATTCTTTCCGGTGGTCCGGCCTCGGTTTCCAGTCCCGATTCTCCCGGCATCGATCCGTGCATTTTCGAGTGGGGGCTTCCAATCCTTGGCATCTGCTATGGCATGCAGTTGATGGCGCACATGCTTGGTGGCAAGGTCGCGCCCTCCCTGGATCGTGAATATGGCCGCAGCGACCTGCATTTTGAAGGGCATTGCCCCCTGTGGAATACGGTTTCCGAGGCTGAAAAACTGACGGTCTGGATGTCGCATGGCGATCATGTCCTGGCTGTTCCTCCGGGTTTTTCGGTCATGGCCAAGACCCAGAACATCGAGATCGCGGCCATGGCCGATGTCAGCCGCAAGATGTATGCGCTGCAGTTCCACCCCGAGGTCGCGCACACCGAGCAGGGTGATGAGATTCTGCGCAATTTCCTTTTTCAAGTGGCAGATCTCAAGTCGGTCTGGACCATGTCCTCGTTTGTGGATTCCATGCTGCAGGCCCTGCCGGAGCAGATCGGCGACGACAAGGTGGTTTGCGGCCTCTCGGGCGGCATCGACTCAACCGTCGTGGCCGTGCTCCTCAACAAGGCCATCGGCAAGAACCTGCATTGCATCTTTGTCGACAACGGTCTCCTGCGTGCGGGGGAGGGCGACGAGGTCATCGGCTACCTGCGCCAGCATTTCGACCTGAACCTGCATTACATCAAGGCGCAGGACAAATTCCTGTCGCGGCTTGAAGGGCTGGATGATCCCGAACAGAAGCGCAAGATCATCGGCTACACTTTCATCGAGGTTTTCGAGGAAGAGGCCAAGAAGATTCCGGGGGTCAAATATCTGGCCCAGGGCACGCTGTATCCCGACGTCATCGAGTCCATCAGCTTCAAGGGGCCTTCCGCGGTGATCAAGAGCCATCACAACGTCGGCGGACTGCCTGAAAAGATGGATTTTGCCCTGGTCGAACCCCTGCGCGAACTTTTCAAGGACGAGGTGCGTAAAGTCGCTCAGGAACTCGGGCTGCCCGACTTCATCGTCTGGCGTCATCCTTTCCCGGGTCCCGGCCTTGCCATCCGAGTCATTGGCGAGATCACCGATGAGCGTCTTGAAATCCTCCGCCAGGCCGACAAGATCGTCCAGCATGAGCTGATGGCCTCAAACTGGTACTACAAGGTCTGGCAGGGTTTTGCGGTTTTGCTGCCGCTGAAGACGGTCGGCGTCATGGGCGATGAAAGAACTTACGAGCACGTTATCGCCCTGCGCATTGTCGATTCCATCGACGCCATGACTGCCGACTGGTCCAGAATTCCGACTGAAATCCTCGGTCGGATGTCGAGCAGGATCATCAATGAGGTCAAAGGGGTGAATCGGGTGGTGTACGATATTTCGTCCAAGCCGCCGAGCACCATTGAGTGGGAATAGCCGTCCAAAACACACCTCGCACGGAGATGAACCTATGTTTGGAATTGGGTCCACGGAACTTATAGTTATTCTCATTGTCGCCCTGATCGTCATTGGCCCTGCCAAGCTGCCGGAAATGGCCAAATCCCTGGGCAAGGCCCTGGGCGAATTCCGGCGTGTCAGCACCGATGTGAAGCGGACCATCGAAATGGAAGCCGAGCAATCCGAGCAGAAAGTGAAGACGGAACAGGCCAAGAAGGAACTCTACCCTGAAACCGTTGCCAAAGCCCCTGCCGAGCCGGAAGCCACAGCGGTTCCTGCCGAGCCTGAGGCCACAGAGGCTGCTGCGCCCGAGCAGCCCTCCGTGCAGTCCGCGGAGAAGGAAAAGGACAAGGCATGAGCGAGGATCGCACGGATCGGGACAGGATCGAAGGCGAAGCCGGGGCTGAATCTGAAGAGACTTCTTCTCTGAGCCAGACCGAAGACAAGGCCGAAGACCCCGTTCTTTCCGATTCTCCAATGGAAGCGGAAGCCCCCGGTACGGATCGGGAGGACGCTCTGTCTTCGGACGAAGCGGATGGCGGCGATTCCGAACCGACGGAGGATTCGCCATCGGCGGATTCCGCCGGTTCGGAGGCCGTCTTGCCTGTGACGCCGGACGCAGACAATGCGCCCGAAAGTTCCTCTGACATCGAGGCCAAGGGCGACGGTGGCGTTGCGGAGGCCGAAGCCAAGGCCAAAGAAGAGGAGCCCGTGCATGAGATGACGTTCACCGAGCACCTCAATGAGTTGCGGGTGCGTCTGGTACGTTGCATCATCGCGGCTTTCGTGGGTCTTATGGTTTGTTATGCGTTTGCCGAGCAGCTCTTCACAATGCTCATGCAACCGCTTGTCACGTTGCTCGAACCTTCCGGCGGTTCGCTCATCTACACAGGTCTGCCCGAAGCCTTCTTTACCCACCTCAAAGTCGCGGCCATCGCGGGTCTGTTCGTGGCCAGCCCCTACATTTTCTATCAGCTCTGGATGTTCATCGCTCCCGGTCTTTACGAAGGGGAGCGAAAATACATGATCCCCATCGCCCTGTGTTCGGCCATTTTTTTTGTGACAGGGGCTCTTTTTGGATATTATGTTGTCTTCCCGTTTGGTTTTCAGTTTTTTCTGGGCTATGCTACGGATGTCATAAAGCCCATGCCCTCGGTCAAAGAGTATTTCAGCTTTTCGACCAGCATGCTTTTTGCGTTTGGTTTCATTTTCGAGTTGCCGCTGTTCATGTTTTTCCTCTCGGCTCTTGGGCTCGTGAAGCACAATACCCTGCGCAAGTACCGCAAATACGCCATTTTGGGGAGTTTTGTCGTGGCGGCCGTGCTCACCCCGCCGGACGTTGTATCGCAAACGCTGATGGCCGGGCCGCTTTGTTTGCTGTATGAGGTTGGCATTTGGGTGGCCTATCTTGTCGAAAAGAATAAGAAGCCCAAAGAGCCCCCGGCGGAAGATGACGCGGCAGCGGAAGCCAAGGGATAACCAAAGGGTCGGGTTTTGTAGCCCGGCCTTTTTTTACCGCAAGGAGACGTTATGCAGCCTCGTACAGGCCGAATTGAACGGGAGACCCGGGAAACCCGGATTTCGGTGGCAGTGAATCTCGATGGAACAGGCGCCTGCTCGGTGCAAACGGGGTTCGGCTTTGCCGACCACATGCTCGATCTTCTCGGACATTGGGCCGGTTTCGATCTTGAGATTTCCTGCAAAGGCGATCTGCATATAGATGCGCATCATTCCCTGGAGGATATCGGCCTGTGTCTTGGCAATGCCTTGAGCATGGCTCTTGGGGAGCGTCGTGGCATCGCTCGAGTCGGGTGTGCGAAGGTGCCCATGGACGAGGCCCTGACCGAGGTCTGCCTCGATCTTTCCGGACGGTCATATCTGGTGTACGAGGAAAACGTATTGCCAGCGGTGATCGCCGGAGAAGAGAAGGACCTGTGGCGTGAATTTCTGAAATCGCTGGCGTCCAAGGCGGGCATGAACCTTCATGTGCGCATGCTTTACGGACAAAACGGACACCATCTGCTGGAATCGGTATTCAAGGGACTCGGCCTGGCTCTGCGGCAGGCCGTGCGCGTGGAACGAGAAGACGTGCTCAGCACCAAAGGAGGTCTCGACGCATGAGATACATCATTCCGGTTTTATTGCTAATCTGTTCGGCCTGCGCGACTACTGCGCACTGGCCCGCCGTCGAGCCGAAGGCCACCCTTGCCGTGGCGCATTTTGTTCACGCGCAGCATGATTGGGAACTCATGGCAGGCGTGCTGCCGGATGAGGTTTCGGTCATTTCCGAAGAAGTGCTGGATGCTCTGGACGATCAGTTGGCCGCCACTCTGGATAAAAGCGAGGCACGCACGGTGATTCACGCGGCCACGGTCAGGCAGTGCGAGGAGATCGTGCAGGCCGGGAAGGAGAGACCGCGCTTTGAGCCTCTGGACTACTGGAAGAACGTGGGGACCTGCATCAAGGCTGATTTTCTGCTTGTGCCCTTTGTTTCCCGTTGGCAGGAACGCGATGGTGGTGAATGGGGCGTGACCCGCCCGGCCAGCGTGACTCTGGATCTTTATCTGATCAACATGGCCACCAGTGAAGTGCGTCGCTATCATTTTGAAGAGGAACAGCAGGGACTGGCTGAAAACCTGCTCAAGGGAGGGCGTTTCTTCAAACGCAAGGGACGCTGGATCACGCCGCTTGAAATTGCGGCCGAAGCTTTGGAAGAAGGGACGAGGGTTCTTGGTTTATGAATATATTTCCGGCAGTTGACATAAAGGATGGCAAGTGCGTGCGCTTGCGTCAGGGCGTCGAGGATCAGGTCACGGTTTTCTCCGACGACCCGGTGGCCATGGCCCGGCAGTGGGTCGATGCGGGCACCAGGTGGCTGCATGTCATTGATCTTGATGGAGCGTTCAGCGGTACTCCGCGCAATATGGAGCTCATTCGGGAGCTGTGTTCGGCGGTCTCCATCCCGGTGCAGTTGGGCGGCGGGATTCGTAGCGTCGAGATCGCGGGCAAATATCTCGAAGCCGGAGTGACGCGCCTTATCATCGGCACTGTGGCTCTCGAAGACCCGGCCCTTTTCCGCGAACTCTGCCAGGCCTATCCGGGCCGCATCGGCGTGTCCCTGGACGCCCGCGACGGACAGCTCAAGACCAAGGGCTGGGTCGAAGACGCTGGCAAGACCGTAGCCGACGTGGTGCCGGAACTCGAAGCCGCCGGAGCGGCGTTCTTCATCTATACCGACATCAGCCGCGACGGCATGCAGTCCGGGGTCAACATTCCGGCCCTTGAGTCACTGCTGGCCATGACGGACCTGCCCGTGCTCATCGCAGGTGGGATCTCCACCCTTGAGGATGTGCAGGCCGTGCACCCCCTGCGCGAGCAAGGTCTGGCCGGGGTCATCACCGGCAAGGCGATCTATGCCGGAAGCCTTGATCTCAAAGCCGCACTCGATTGGCTTGCAGCAAGGGAATAGACTGTTTTTTTTCAGTGTCTTTGAAACGCAGAACGCCCGGTCTTTTTGACCGGGCGTTCTGCGTTTCAAAACCGGGAAAATACGAGGACGGATCATTTCGTCCCGAAAATCTTGTCTCCGGCGTCACCCAGGCCCGGCAGGATGTACCCGTTTTCATTGAGGCGCTCGTCAACAGCCGCAACATAGATGTCCACATCCGGGTGCGCTTCGCTGATCCGCTTCAACCCTTCGGGTGCCGCAACCAGGAAGAGGCCGCGGATGCTGGTGCAGCCCGCATTTTTCAGGCAGCGGATGGTGGCATCGAGGGTGCCGCCCGTTGCGAGCATGGGGTCAAGGATAATGGCCATGCGTTTGCCGATGTTCTTGGCCAGCTTGACGTAATATTCCACGGGCTGGAGGGTCTCCTCGTTGCGGTAGAAGCCGACGACGCTGACCTTGGCGCCGGGAACCAGATCAAGCACACCGTCCTGCATGCCGAGGCCGGCCCGCAGGATCGGAACGACAGTGATCTTCTTGCCCTTGATGACGTCCACATCGACGGGTCCGGCCCATCCCTGCACGGTCTTCTTTTCCGTCTCCAGATCCTTGGTGGCCTCGTAGGTCAGTAGTCTGGCGACTTCGGAAGCGAGTTCCCTGAAATTCTTGGTGCTGATGTCATGCTTGCGCATGAGTCCGAGCTTGTGCTTGATGAGTGGATGGTCCGCCACGAATACTGCCATGTGAGTCTCTCCTTGCCATGGTCGAAAAGATTGCTGCGCTGGGCCGCCTTAAAAAATGTGCCCCAACCTATTCCTCCCCTCCGCCCCGGTCAAGACGCCGTTTGAAGGCATCAACTCAACAGTCTGATACGCCAATCGACGTCTCCTTTTGCTCGATGGGGCGAAATTTGCGACTATTTTGCCTTGCTGTCCCATATCAGGGCTCGTCTTTGGGGCCGCCAGGACCGCGCAGGTGCAACGCCGAACGGGCGATGAGATAGGCGCTGACCGGGGCCGTGGCGAAAAGAAACAGGGTGATGAGCAGTTCGTGCAGGCTCAGGGCATGCTCTTGTCCGCTGAAGTGCAGCACCGAAGCGATGAGGATGCCGCCGACACCCAGGGTCGTGGCCTTGGTCGGTCCGTGCAGGCGGGTGAACAGGTCGGGCAGGCGGGCCAAGCCGATGGACCCGATGAGCGCGAAGGCGCCGCCTATCAGTAGAAAGAGGGATATGAGCATTTCACTGAGCATGGGGCTCTCCTATTCGATGATATCTCCGCGCAACAGGTACTTGCACAGGGCCACGGTTCCGATGAAGCTCATCATGGCGATGAGCAGGGCTGCCTCGAAGAATTCGGTCAGATTCTGATGGATGCCCAGCAGGATCAGAAGGGCGATGGTGTTGATGGCCATGGTGTCCAGGGCCAGGATGCGGTCCGGAAGGGTCGGCCCGGCGAAAAGTCTCCAGAAATTGAGTGCCAGAGCGACGGCGATGCAGAAAAAGGCCACCATGATGGCTGTGGTCAACATGGGAAAATCTCCTTGAGGGGCGCTTCGTAGCGCTGTTTGATGCGCTCCACGAGCAGGGCCTCGTCGTCCAGGTCCAGGGCGTGAATGAGCAGGCTTTGCCGATCTTCCGCCACTTGCGCCGAAACGGTACCGGGGGTGAGGGAGATGGTGTGGGCCAGAAGAGTGATGGCGAAATCGTTTTTGAGGTCCAGGGGCAGGCGGATGAACGCCGGGCGCAGGAGTCTTGTCGGTCCGAGGATGAGCCGGGCCACGGTCAGGTTGGCGACGACGATGTCCCAGAAGAAGACGGCCAGATAGACGATCAGGGTCAGCGGTCTGCGCATGCACGGCTGATCCGGCCAGAACCTTATCGTGAAGAGGGGTATGGTCACGGCGAAGAGCGCCCCGAGCACAATCTGTCCGGGGGCCGCTGAATTTACGAGCAGAAGCCAGATCAGCAGCAGGAAAAGGCTGAACATGGGTTGCGGCAGCCATCGTTTCATGGGGCTTCCCCTTTGAGAACGGCCTTGATGTAGTTGTCCGGAGCAAGGAGCTGCCTGGCCGTGGCGTCGGTGTAGGCGATGACGGGTCCGGCCATGACGGACAGGATCACGGCGGCCAGGATCAGCGCAGTGGCCGGTGCAAGCCGCAGCCATGACTCCGTGGGAGCCGCGAGAGGAGCATCCTGGTTTTTCCAGAAGAGCATGCTCCCGCATCGGCCAAGAGCGATGATGCCAAGGAGGCTGCCGCCCAGGACAAATGGCCAGACCCAGGCGACAAGTGATGCCGGCGCGGCTTGCAGAAGCAGAAGTTTGCCTATGAATCCTGACAGCGGAGGCAGTCCGGCGACGCCCATGGCTCCAAGGAGAAAAAGCCCTCCCAGCAGGGTCGGGCGGGCCATGGGCGGGCCTGGCTCAAGCGCGTCTGCCGTCTGTCCGCGCTGGCGCGCCAGGTGGTCGGCCAGCAAAAAAAGCCCGGCGGAGACCAGGGTCGAGTGCGGCAGGTAGTAGAGGCTCGCGCTTATGGCGGCCTCGTTCCAAAGACCGATACCCGCCAGCAGCGTGCCGACGGAGACGATGACCAGCCAAGCCAGGAGCAGCCGCAGGCGTCTGCTGCCGAGGGCGCACAGCGATCCTGCGCCCAGGGTCGCAAGCGCCAGAGGAAAGAGCAAATCTGCCGCTTCGGGAACGGGGCCGCGATTCGTGAAGATGAGCGTCTGGGTGCGCAGGATGGCATAGACGCCAACCTTGGTCATGATGGCAAAAAGGGCGGCCACGGTGGGCAGCACTGCGGCGTAGAGACCTGGCAGCCACAGAAAAAGGGGCAGAACGGCTGCTTTAAGTCCGAACACGGTCAAGAGTAGCAGGGCCGCCGCGCGGAGCAGCGGGGCCTGGCCAGGAGTGCTGCCGGCCACCTTGAGCGCCAGATCGGCCATGTTGAGGGTGCCGCAGACGCCATAAAGAGTGCCAAGGGCGATGAGGAAAAGGCTTGAGCCGATGAGGTTCAGGACCACGTAGCGCAGGGCGCTTCGCGTGCGTTCGGGGCCCAGGCCGTGCAGCGCCAGAGAATAGGACGCGATGAGCAGGATTTCGAAGAATACGAAAAGATTGAAGATGTCGCCGGTCAGGAATGCACCGTTTATGCCCAAGATCTGCAGGGGGAAGATGACGTGAAAATCACGTCCGCGCTGGTCGTCGCCGCAACAGGCATGGAGCAGGACCGGCAAAGTCAGCAATGCGGTCAGCATGAGCATGAGGGCGCTCAGCCTGTCCAGCACCAGGACGATGCCAAAGGGCGCCGGCCAGTTGCCGAGTTCGTACGTGTCGATGTGTCCGGCTTGGGCCCTGTGCAGTAATAGCAGGGTCACCGCGAGCAGGGCGCATGCCGTCAGGATGGAAACGAGGCGCTGCGCACCGACGCCTTTGCGGACCAGCAGCAGGTTTGTCATCCCGGCGACCAGCGGCAGGAGCAGGGGGAATATCATCAGATGGTTCATGATTTTTCGTCCTTGCCGTCGACCTGGTCGGTGCCAAGTTCCCCGAGGGAGCGCAGGGCCAGGATGACCACGAAGGCGGTCATGCCGAAACCGATGACGATGGCGGTCAGGACCAGCGCCTGGGGCAGTGGGTCGGCCGTGGCTCCGGAGCTAGTGGCCAGGGGCGGCGCTCCGGTCATCAGGCGGCCGCTGAAGAAGAGGAAAATGTTGGCCGCGTAAGACAGGAGCGAGAGCCCAAGGACCACGGAGAAGGTCCGGGCGCGCAGCGTCAGGTATGTCCCGCAGCCGACGAGAACGGCGATGACCAGGGCGGCGAGGGCTTCCATCAGCGTATCCTCCCGGGGCGCACTTTGCGCCGCGTCAGTTTGCCCAGATTGGCCAGGATGAGCATGATCACCCCGACGACGGTCAGGAATACGCCAAGGTCGAAAAGCATGGCGCTGGCCAGTTCAAATTCTCCAACGACGGGCAGGCGGACATGGCCGAAGGTGGAGGTCAGGAAAGGATGGTTCGCCAGCAGGCTGGCCGTCCCGGTGGCGGTCGCCACGAGCACCCCGGCGGCGATGAGCGAATGGAAGGGCAGCCGCCACTGCCGCTGGGTCCAGGCGGTGCCGTTAGCCATGTATTGCAGAATGAGCGCCACTGCAGTGACCAAGCCTGCGATGAACCCTCCTCCGGGCGCATTGTGTCCGCGCAGGAACAGGAACATCGAGACCAGAAGGGCCAGGGGCAGCAGAAAGCGCGTCATCTGCGACAGGATCAGCGGGTGACGTTCGCTGGCCCAGGGGCGGCCATCCAGGTCGTTCGTCGGGACCGGCAGGCGCAGGTTGTCGAGCAGGGCGAAGATGCCGACGGCGGCCACGGCCAGGACCGTGACCTCTCCCAAGGTGTCGAAGCCGCGAAAATCCACCAGGATGACGTTGACGACATTGGCCCCGCCACCGCCGGGGATGCTCTGCTCCATGAAAAAGGAGGAGATGGAGTCAAGGGGGCGAGTCAGCATGCCCCAGGCCAGCAGGCCGCATCCGGTCCCTGTGCCGACGGCCAGAAGAACATCCCTGAAGCGTCTGCAAGGCAGGGATTGCGGCTTGTGGCGCTGGGGCATGAAAAAGAGAGCGAGCAGCAGAAGCATTATGGTCACCACTTCGACGCTGAGCTGGGTCAGGGCTAGATCCGGCGCGGAAAAACGCACGAAGACCAAGGCTACGAGCAGACCGACCACGCTCAGCGCAATGATCGCGGACAGGCGCTGTCCATGCCAGAGCACGGTCAGCAGACCGGCGGCCATGAGCAGCAGCGCGCCCATGAGAGACGGGCCGTCGATGGGGGTGACGGGGATCGGGCCGGTGATGCCGGGGTCCGCGAGCGCCAGAATCATGGCCATGGCCGAAGCCCCCAGGAGCAGGGCCGTCGAGCGTTGCAGGGAACCGTTGTCCATGCCTTGCAGGAGGGCGCGCGCGGTACGGATCAGGGCGTCTTCCGCGGTATGGAAGAGCGCGGCTGCATCGAGGGAGAATTGCAGGCGCTCGTGCAGGGCAAAGAGCTTGTGCCTCATCCCGTAGACGGCGAATCCGCCTCCAAGGGCAACCAGGCTCATAAAGAGCGGCGTGTTGAAGCCGTGCCAGATGGACAGATTGTAGTTCGGCAAGGCTTCGCCGGTCACGCTGGTGGCGGCCAGGTTCAGGAGCGGCCCCACAGTCAGGCCCGGCAAGATGCCTACCAGCAGGCACAGCCCGGCCAGGATCTCCACCGGCATCTTCATGAAGCGCGGCGGTTCGTGGGGCGGGTATTTGGGCAGGTTCAGCGGCTGGCCGTTAAAGAAGACATCGTGGATGAAACGGGCCGAATAGGCCACGGCAAAAATTCCGGCCATGGTCGCGGCCGCCGGGAGAACCCACCACGCGGAGCCGAGCAGGTCGACGTGCAGGGTTTCGGCGAAAAACATCTCCTTGGACAGAAAGCCGTTCAAAAGCGGCACTCCGGCCATGGCCGCCGATGCGATCATGGCCAGGGCCGCGGTGTGTGGCATGTACCTCCACAGCCCGTTCAGGCGGCGCATGTCCCGGGTTCCGGTTTCGTGGTCGATGATTCCTGCGGCCATGAACAGCGAGGCCTTGAAGGTGGCGTGGTTGATGATGTGAAAGACTCCGGCCACGGCAGCCAGAGGCGTGTCCAGCCCGAAGAGGAGTACGATGAGGCCAAGGTGGCTGATGGTCGAGTAGGCCAGCAGGCCCTTCAGATCATGCTGGAAGATGGCGGCATAGGCACCCATGAGCAGCGTGGTCAGTCCGAAGCCGCTCACGGTGAAAAACCACAGATCCGTGCCTGACAGGATCGGGTAAAGCCTGGCCAGCAGGAAGACGCCCGCTTTGACCATGGTGGCCGAGTGCAGGTAGGCACTTATGGGCGTGGGCGCGGCCATGGCGCGTGGCAGCCAGAAATGGAAGGGAAACTGCGCCGATTTGGTGAAAGCGCCGATCAGGATGAGCAGCAGTGCCGGGACGTAGAGCGAATGGGCGCGGATAAGGTCGCCCTGCGGCAGAATGTCGGAGATGCGGTATGTTCCGGCCATCTGTCCCAGCAGCAGGAATCCGGCCAGCAGGGCCAGGCCTCCCATGCCGGTGACGACAAGGGCCATGCGCGCTCCCTGCCGGGCATCCGCGCGGTGCTGCCAGTAGCCGATGAGCAGGAAGGAGGACAGGGAGGTAAGTTCCCAGAAGACGAGCAGCAGGATCAGGTTGTCGGACAGCGCCACGCCGAGCATGGAACTCATGAAAACGAGCAGCAGCCCATAAAGGCGGCCCATGGGGTCTTTTTCCGAAAGGTAGTAGCGGGCATAGATGATGACCAGCAGTCCGATGCCCGGCACCAGGAGTGCAAACAGGGCGGCCAGGCCGTCCATGCGCAGGGACAGGTCGAGTCCGATACCGTGCAGCCAGGGCTGATGCATGGAAACGGGACCGCCTTCAAAAATCCGGATGAGCAGGGCTGAGGCCAACACGAAGGTGCATGCAGTCACGGCCATGGCCGCCCAGGTACAGACGTTGCGCCCGAAGCGGATGGTCAGGGGTGGGAGCATGGCTCCCAGAAGTGGGAGCAGGACGATAATGAGAACGTTCATGTCGTGCTCGCAGTGGCTAGCCGGAAGGGCCGGGGCCGACGTCGCTGCGGACCGTCGTGCGTTTTGGCGTCCGAATATGTCGTGTTGGTGTCGCACCCCGCCCAGGGATGGGCCGCATTGTCCCGAAGGGACGCTGGTTGGCGGAAAATATCCATTTTTGGGCGGTGGTGGCGAAACTCAACCATGTTTGAGCTTAGATGTTCAAAACGGATTGCGTCAACCGGATAGGTCTTAATAAACATGTCAGCTTGCGTCATTGTTTTTTCCAAATGGGGCGCAGGACGCTCTGAAATGTTTTTTTGTCTCGGATGGGATAAAAAACTGTTCAATCACGAAATAATTTCGTATTGAATCATGCACAAAATCTTATTTGTGCGGCTGCACTGCGGAAAATTTTTCAAGGAAGAATTGCCAAAGTTTGTCGATATTCATGCCGGAATGGCTGGAGATGAGCAGCGGTGGTTTTTCAGTCCCCAGAAGCCGTTGCCATGCGGCCTGATTAGCGCTTCGAACAGGTTGCTTGCATTTGTCGGCCTTGGTCATCACGGGGAATACATCCATCCCTTGAGCCCTGATGTAGGTGATCAGTTCTATGTCGAGGGCCTGGGGCGGAAGGCGTGAGTCAAGCAGGGCGACCACTCCAAAGAGGCGTGGGTTGTTTTTCAAGTATCTGTTGATGAGAGTGGCCCATTTTTCACGTTCCGTCTTGGAGCAACGGGCATATCCGTACCCCGGAAGATCAACGAGATAGAATTCTTCCGGACTGACCCTGTAAAAGTTCAGGCTGCGGGTTTTGCCGGGAGTGGAACTGATTTTCGCAAGATTTTTTCTGCCGGTGAGTTTGTTCAGCAGGGACGATTTTCCGACATTGGATCGTCCGGCGAGAGCCAGTTGAGGAAGCGGCATTTCTCCCAGTTGGTCGATGGTGTAGATTGTCTTTTCCAAAATTACGGTGCTGGGCATGAAACTACCATTTCCTGGGGCTAGGGTTCTTGACGAAATGCGTTTTGATCAGGCAGTGATAGAAAGAATTGTCTTGGTTATCAATAATTAATTGGAGGCATACTATGCGTGCGTTGCTCGTGCTCTTGAGCGCCGTCTTTATCTTTGGGGGGTGTTCCAAGGAAGTGAAGTTGGTTTCGGCCAACACTGCCCAGGAGCCCATCCGGGTTGAGGAACAAGCCACTGTCGAATTGCGTCTGAGTGAAATGGATCTGGCCAAATACGTGGATGCCGACACAGGGGTATGGACCGAAGCCAGGAACGCAGGTCTGATCAAGGTCTTCAACAAGATCCTGAACAAGAACATCGTCATCGTCCCCGTGGCCGGGATGACCCCGCTGGGACGGATGGATGGCGCGTTCACCCAGAGCGGTCTGCTCAATACCCAGGGCGATCCGGAGACCGGGGACCTGGTCCAGAATTTCATGGTCTCGACCAGTTTTGTCGGCGACTTGGGGCTTGGGGGGCAGATCATCTCGCTGGAAGAGGATCGCTTTATCGCAGGCATGCATGACGTTCTCTATGCCATGCTCTATCAGGCGGTGCCGGAATCCCTGCCGTCTTTCGTGGCCATCGCCGAGCCCGTAAAAGAGCTTGGGACCAGTTTTTTCCGCGTCATCGGCATGGCCGAAATCAAGCAGCTCATGCAGGACACCGTTGCGTTGCCCAAGGAGCAGGGCGGTGCGACTGGCGTGCTGTGCAACCTGGAGATCATCGTCAGTGACCGTGAGGTCGAGGCCGGAGATCGCATTTTTCTCATGAACGTCGACGTCGCAGCCCTGGATCCAGGCGCCGTCATCGCCCAGGACGAGCCCGACACGGTTGTGGTTCTGCCGCCGCATTCCGATACGGTCAGCGAGCCTTCGGAGCAGAAATAGTCCATGGAATTCGTGGTCATAAACGGTCCCAACCTTGGCTTTCTGGGGCAGCGGCAGCCGGAAATATATGGATCCGAAGGCATGGATGCGCTTCCAGGGCTGGTTGAAAGACTGCTCGGAGAAGACGCCGCCCGCATTCGCCTGACGCTGTTCCAGTCCAATTCCGAGGGCGCTCTCATCGACCGTCTGGAAGAGGCCTGGAAGATCAAAAGCGACGGCATCGTCCTCAACGCCGGAGCCTTCACCCACACCAGCCTTGCCTTGGCCGATTGCCTGGCCTGGACCGGACTCCCTTGCGTCGAGGTCCATCTGAGCAACGTGCATGCCCGCCAGTCCGCCATGCGGCACACCAGCCTCATCGCACGGCACTGCATAGGGGCTATTGCCGGTTTCGGCATTATGAGCTATGCGCTCGCAGTCCAGGCGCTTTGGCAGCGTCTGGCCGTCCAGCCCTGAGGCTGTCGCCGGCAGGGACAAATCTATGGAGGAAGCAAGGCAAGCATGTTAGCTACGAGTGATTTCAAGAAAGGCAAGAAGATAGAGATTGACGGCGCACCGTGCGAGATTCTGGAGTGCAGTCATTACAAGCCGGGCAAGGGCGGTGCGTTCATGCGCACCAAGTACCGCAACCTGCTCACCGGATCGGTGGTCGAGCAGAATTTCCGTTCCGGGATCAAGTTTCCCAAGCCGGACCTGGAAGTCCGGGAAATGCAGTACCTCTACAATGAAGGCGAAAGCTATGCCTTCATGGATATGACAACCTTTGAGCAGATTTCCGTCCCTCACGACCTCATCGGCGAAAAGGGCGGTTACCTCAAGGAGGCACAGGCCTACAAGGTCATGCTGTACCAAGGTCGTCCCCTGGATCTGGAAATGTCCGGCTCCGTTGTCCTGGAAGTGACCATGACCGATCCCGGCATGAAGGGCGACACGGTAACCGGCGCCTCCAAACCCGCGACCCTGGAGACCGGGATCGTGGTCAACGTCCCGCTTTTCGTCGAGATCGGAACCAAGATCAAGGTCAATACGGAAACGGGCGAATATCTCGGCCGCGAATAGATTGGTTGATCGACAGCATCCAAAAGGCCATGGAGAGCGCTCTGTGGCCTTTTGTTTTTGCAACTGTCCCAGCATGGAAAAAAACGCATGACTAAAGACGGCAACAAGCTCGTACGGGAAATTTGTGCGCTGGTCTTCGCCTGTTCACTGGCACTTGTGACCCTGGCTCTCTATTCCTTTTCTCCCGCCGACCCCGGATTCAATCACCAGGCCGTGGCCGGCCACAAGACGCAGAACCTTGTCGGCACGCTCGGCGCGTACGTGGCCGGCGGGCTGGTCGATCTGTGCGGCGTGGCGGCGTGGCTGTGGCCCGTTATTTTTGCCCTGGCCGCGGCGATGCTTTTTTTTCCCGGTTTTCGGCCACACTGGCTGCGCTGGATCGGCGGCATCATGCTGGCGATCCTGCTGCCGGTCTGGACGCATTTCGCGGTCCTGCACCTGGGTTTGCCCGGATCAGGCATGGTCAACGGAGGTTTTGTCGGTCGAACCCTGTATGCCTTGCTCCAGCGAGTGTTCGGCAATTATGGCTTCGTGCTCGTTGCCGTCTGCCTGACCCTCATCGCAGGGCGGTTGCTTTTCGGCATGTCGTACCATGCCCTGATGGAAAAATGCGCGGCCTGGGTGGCTCCGGTGCGCCGCCTGCTGCAAAAATTTCGGGACTGGCGTGAAGCGCGCTTCACGACTGCCCACCCCCCCGCGTCCCCTCAGACTCAAAGGCCGCCCGCCAAACCGCGCAAGCCCGCAGAGGAAGCCCGCAGGGAAGAACCCCGGATCATCACCAAGCCCCCGGCCCGACCTGTGACGCCCGCGGCTCCCGTCAAGCCGCCAACTTCCGGCAGCAGCCTGCCGCCCATCGATCTCTTGGCCCAGGTGCCTGCCTCGCGCATTGCGATCCCCAAAGCCGTTCTGGACCGGCAGTCCCAGGCCCTGACCTCCTGCTTCGCCGATTTCGGCATCCAGGGCGAGGTGCAGGGCGTGCAGCCCGGTCCGGTCATCACCATGTTCGAGTTCAAGCCTGCGCCGGGAGTCAAGGTCAGCCGCATCGCCAACATGAGCGACGACCTGGCCCTGGCCCTGAAAGCCCGGGCCGTGCGAATCGTGGCCCCGCTGCCCGGGCGCGACACTGTTGGCATCGAAATTCCCAATGAACAACGCCAGATCGTCTATTTGCGCGAAATCCTCGATGATCCGGCCTTTGCCGACACCAAGGCCCAGCTCCCCCTGGCCCTGGGCATGGACATCCAGGGCGTCCCCAAGATCGCCGATCTGGCCAAGATGCCGCACATGCTGGTGGCCGGCGCCACGGGTGCTGGCAAGTCCGTGTGCCTCAACTGTCTGCTCCTGAGCATCGTCTACAAGCATGATCCCGAGCACGTGAAACTGCTGCTGGTCGATCCCAAGCGTATCGAGCTGGCCGTCTACGGAACTCTCCCGCACCTAGTCCACCCCGTGGTCACGGACATGCATCTGGCCAAGAACGCCCTGGAATGGGCGGTCTACGAAATGGAGCAGCGTTACGAGGCCATGGCCAGAACCGGCGTGCGGCACATCACCACCTACAACCAGAAGCTCGCCGAGATGGGTGACGACCGACCCGAGGACATGCGTGACCTCAAACCCTTCCCCTATCTCGTCATCGTGGTCGACGAACTGGCCGACATGATGATGACGGCGGCCAAGGAGGTGGAAGGCAGCATCGTGCGCCTGGCTCAGCTGGCGCGGGCCTCGGGCATTCATCTCATCCTGGCCACCCAGCGGCCTTCCGTGGACGTGGTGACCGGCATAATCAAGGCCAACTTTCCCTCGCGTATCGCCTTTCAGGTCAGCTCCAAACACGACTCGCGCACTATCCTCGACGGCATCGGCGCTGAATACCTCCTCGGCCATGGCGACATGCTCTTCAAGCTCAGCGGGGGCAACATACAGCGCGTGCACGGCGCTTTCGTGGGCGACGACGAAATCGCGCGCGTGGTCAAGTATTGGGAGAAACAGCGTCCCCAGCGTTTCGAGCTGGATTTTGCCGACTGGAACACTGCCGGCGAGAGCGGCGGCGAGGGCAACGGCGGATCAAGCGACGTTCTCGACGATCCCAAGTATGCCGAGGCCATCGATTTCGTTTCCGATCAGGGCCGCGCCTCCATCTCCATGATTCAGCGGCGACTGCGCATCGGCTTTAACCGCGCGGCCCGATTCATCGAGCAGATGGAAATGGACGGCATCATCGGCCCCCAGGACGGCAGCAAGCCCCGGTTGGTGCGTGGTAAGAAGGATTAGGGGGAAGAGAGAAGATGCCTCCGGCGGGCAGGGGACGCGTCCCCTGCAACCCATTCATGGGTGTAAGGGAAAATCGATACCGTTAGCGCCCTTATTCCCGTTTGAAAATAGTCAGCCACGGATTCTTGACGGCCATCCCGCATCGGCTCAAGCGTGTCGGTCCGGCTCGGGCAAGGACTGTCGGCTGTCTGACTGCGCCAGGCATCGTTTGCTTCCCGGCCGTCTCACGCACAGGGCAAGAAAGACTGGAACTCTCAAGGCTGGGAAGCATTACGAGGCCGGCGAAGGAGTTCCGGCAGGCCTTGCCCGAGCCGGACTGACACGCGTCTCTCAAATGCGGCACAAAGGTATTGTGCCCGTCAGGCTACGTCCAAGAAGGTGAAGCGCGGCTGTGTTTTCCCGTTCCGCTCGACGTGCTCCGTAAACATCGACAGCGGACGGACCCACAGGCCCGTTTCGTTGTAAAGAGGGCGGTACACCACCATGTCTTCAAGGCCTTCGCTGTGCCGGGCCACGCCAAGCACCTCGTATTCCCCGCCCTTGAAATGCCGGTAACGACCGGGCGGCAGCGGTATTTCCTTTTTTTCTTCTAAAACGGACATTGTTTTTTTCTCTTGTGTCGGGGTTGAAAAGTTCATGCAGACATTCATTGAAAACACTTACTGTCATCACGGACGGGCTAATTCAAGGCTTGTCTTGGGTCTAGGTGCATGATTAGAAGATGTCTTGAATTTCAGGATGATGCTGGGCAATAACGGGCGTTATCGCGGGCCATGGGTGTTGAAAACCGGCCTGCGGGTTTGCGGCATGGAAAATTATTCCCCCCTCTGCGTTGGAGGTTTGATGGAGCTTGATGTGGAAGTCATGGTTGGCCGACTGGGAGAATCCCTGCTTCTTCAGGGCGCCCATATGGCCACGGCCGAGTCCTGCACCGGAGGCCTGCTCGCAAGCACCCTGACGGATGTGGCGGGAAGCTCGCGGTGGTTCGAGGGCGGGGTCGTGGCCTACGACAACTGCGTCAAGATGCGTCTGCTTGGCGTGCCGGAAGAGATATTGATCCGCCATGGCGCAGTCAGTCAGGCCTGTGTTGAGAGCATGGTCAAGGGCGTTTGCGAACTGATGAAGGTTCCCGTGGCCCTGGCTATCTCGGGCATCGCGGGGCCGGGCGGGGGGACGCCGGAGAAACCGGTGGGATTGGTCTGGATGGCGTGGCGGATCAATCAGCGGATCTGGAGCCGTGAATTCAGGTTTCAGGGTTCGCGCCGGGAGATCAAACAGGCCAGCGTGCGCGAGGCTGTTCTAGGGCTGCTCTGATCATAAAAAACGGCGCTTCAGGTGAAGCGCCGAAAAAAACGGGAGAAATGGCTCCGGAACCGGGCGTCAGTTCAGATAGTCGCCGCGGTTGAACTTGAACTCTTCCGTGGTGGTCAGGATATCCAGCTCTTCGACCATGGCCGCGAGCCCCTGACCGGAGGTTTGGGTCATATCGCCCTTGACCTCCTGGATGTTTTGGCGAATGTCCGCGAGCAGATTGTAGCCTTCTCGCAGATTGCCGTTTTCCGAGCCGATGATTTGGGAATAATCTTCCCACTTGGAAAGCAGTGCATTCATCTTGTCCATGACCGTCTGCTCTGTTGGTTTTTGCAGCATGGCGGCCTGCAAGGCCTGATCAAGTCGAACCATGGGACCGGTCGCAGGCGCGGCATTGCTGGTCTGGGCGGTGGATTCCGATTCCAGTTCCTGGGCCAGGGCCTTTGCGAATCCTTCGCCTGGAGTGTTCCGGGCCGTGTTTTTTTGCTGGAGCTGCAGGGCAGCCAATTGATCCGGGGTGATTTTCATGGCCATCTCCTTCCTTTTTTCATCAGACCAAGCAAAGTCCCTGCCAAGACGGGCTTTGATTTCAACATATGAAAATTCATGATTTTTATTTGCAAGGGCCGGAAAGGTTTGCCGGGCGCCATTGTTCGCGCCCGATCCATGCATGTACCAGTCTCGCCGGACCCCGGTCAATGCGCTGCGGAGGGTGGGACGCATGAGTTGGGAACATGAAGCTGAAGTGGCTGAACTTGTACGCGGCGGACTGATCATCTACCCGACGGAGACGTTTTACGCACTGGGTTGCCTGGCCACCATACATCCGGCCGTGGAGAGGATTTTTTCGGTCAAGGGACGGCCTTTGGACAAGCCGCTGCCGCTCATTGTCTCCGACTGGGAGATGTCGGAGCGTTTTTTGCGTCTGACAGGCATCGAGGAAGAGCTGGCCCGGAAATTTTGGCCGGGGCCGCTTTCCATCGTGACCGATGTCGACCCGCAAGTGAGTCCGCTGGCACGGGATCGCACCGGCCGCTCGGCCGTGCGCATGTCTCCGCACGTCATCGCCGCACGGCTCTCCCGGGAGGCAGGTGCGCCGCTGGTGTCTTCCAGCGCCAATCGCAGCGGGCTGCCGCCCGTGTGCAGGCCCGACGAACTCGACTCCGAACTTGTCCTGGAATCGGGGGCGCTGGTCATTGCGTCGAATCCGTGGCCAGGCGGGGGCTTGCCCTCCACCCTTGTGGACATAGTGGGAGCAAACTCCGTGCGCATCCTGCGTGCGGGAGCGATATCGGCCGAAGAGATAACCGCCGCAGGTTTCGAGGTGCTCTCCTAGTACAAATTTTTTTTCAGCTGTTGGGCTGTACCGGGCTTTGAAGAAATCAGGGTTGAAAAAATTGAATTTTTTGAGCGGATTTGGGAGATGTGGCATTGAAATAAAGAT